>CAMUAL010000062.1 GCA_947086925.1 uncultured Clostridia bacterium | reverse complement strand
AGCATAGCCGAAGCGGGGTCGCCCCTGAAATCGGACGACATCTTATCTATCTCGTCCAAAAGGAAAACGGGATTTACCACCTCGGCTTGCTTCATGCCGCTTATTATTCTGCCCGGCAAAGCTCCGATATAGGTGCGTCTGTGACCGCGTATTTCCGCCTCGTCGCGCACGCCGCCCAAGCTCATTGACACAAGCTTGCGTCCTGACGCACGGGCTATACTCGATACGATAGACGTTTTGCCTACGCCGGGAGGACCTACAAAACACAGAATAGGACCTTTGAGATTTTCGGTGAGCTGATGCACAGCCAAATATTCCACAATGCGCTCTTTGACTTTCGCAAGTCCGTAATGGTCCTCGTCTAAAATCGCACGTGCACGCGCCAAATCGAGATTATCGTCCGACTCCTCCGTCCACGGCATATCGAGAAGCCAATCGAGATACGTTCGGCTTACTCCCGCTTCGGGCGAAGTGGAATTCATTTTTTCCATTCTCACAAGTTCTTTGTTGATTTTTTCGGTTACGACTTCCGGCATTGCACGCGACGCCGCACGCTTGCGGTATTCTTCGATTTCGTCTTCACCCTCTCCGAGCTCGTCGTGTATGGCTTTTATCTGCTCGCGCAAATAATACTCGCGCTGATTTTTATCTATGTTTTCGCGTACTTTGAGATTGATTTTCTTTTCTACCCGCATGATTTCGCACTCGCGCACCATAACGGCGTAAATATCTTCGAGCTGACTGTACTCGTCGGGAGTTTCGAGTAGCTTTTGCTTTTCGGCGTCGTTGCGATACATATACGTTCCCATAATTCCGACAAAAGCTTTTGTGTCGTTTACGTCAAGACTGCGCACCGCTTCGGATGGGAATTTATTGTCGAGCTTTTTGTACAAATCAAGCTGTTCGTTTAAACGACGGCGCACCGCCTCCATTAAAATTCCGTCGCTTGGACGCGAATTAAACTCTTTTAACGCAACCTCGTAATACGGAGTGATGCACGTGTAGCTGTCTATCTCCATGCGCTTTATGCCAACGGCTACCACTCGAAAAGATTCGTTCGCCACATTGCTTATTTGTTTTATGCGCGCCAAACAACCCACCCTGTAAATGTCTTTGGGGGCGGGATTTTCTATTCCGAGATGTTTTTGCGCCACGATAAATATTTCCTGATTTTTTTCTACTGCTTTATTCAGCGCGACAACGGATTTTTCCCGCCCTAATTCGAACACGACAGTCTGACCCGGAAAAACCACGAGTCCTCTAAGCACTATCGTTTTAAACGAGTTGTTTATGGGCGGCATACCCACTTTTTCGGCATTATTCAGCGTAAATTCGTCCATAACTATATCTCCACTTTTATATTATACCATAAAACCGTGCAATTTACAAGCGTATTTACCGCATAATTAAAAAGGAACCGACTGCTCGATTCCTTTGGTTTTTACTCTGTTTTCTATTATTATGCCGATTCGCGCTCGGGTGTTGCACGATATACGTTTTGCGGAAGAACTCCGTTTTCAACGCAATTTTTATCTACGACTACTTTTGTAATAGTTTTGTCGGTAGGCACTTTATACATAATATCGAGCATGCAGTTTTCCACTATCGACCTTAGACCTCTTGCGCCCGTTTTAAGCTCGATTGCTTTTGCGGCTATCGCCTCTATCGCATCGTCGGTGAACACAAGTTCCACTCCGTCCATTTCAAGCAATTTTTTATACTGTTTCGTTATTGCGTCGCGCGGCTGAGTGAGAATGGAAACAAGCGCGGCGTTATCTAAGTCGGCAAGACTTACCGTAACGGGTACTCTGCCCACAAACTCGGGGATAAGACCGTACTGAATAAGGTCTTGCGGCTGAACGTCTTTGAGCCACTGCGCCGAATCTTTTTCGGTTTTGGAAACAATTTCGCCGCCGAAACCGAGTGCCGACGCATTGGCGCGTTTCGAAATGATTTTATCGAGTCCGACAAACGCGCCGCCGAAAATAAACAGAATATTGGTGGTATCGATTGTAAGACACTCTTGCTGAGGATGCTTTCTGCCGCCTTGCGGAGGAACGCTCGCAACGGTACTTTCGATAATTTTGAGAAGTGCTTGCTGAACTCCTTCACCCGATACGTCGCGCGTTATGCTTACGTTTTCGCTCTTTCGAGAAATTTTATCTATCTCGTCAACATATATAATGCCGCGTTGAGCGCGCTCTATGTCGTAATCGGCATTCTGTATAAGCTTTAAAAGCACGTTCTCCACGTCTTCGCCCACATATCCCGCCTCGGTCAGAGTTGTGGCGTCGGCCACCGCAAACGGAACGTCGAGAATTTTGGAAAGCGTTTGAGCAAGCAAAGTCTTGCCGCAACCCGTGGGTCCCAACATTAAGATATTGCTCTTTTTAAGCTCTATATCGCGCTTGCCGCCCTTGCTCTTAACAGGATGCGTAGCGTTATAATTTATGCGTTTGTAGTGGTTGTAAACCGCAACGCTGAGTACGCGCTTTGCCGTGTCCTGCCCTATTATATATTCGTCGAGTTCTTTTTTGATTTCCTCGGGTGCGGGCAGTTTAAGCACGCCGCGCTCGGCGGACTTTTTGATTCTGCCCGACAGTATCTCGTTGCAAATACCTATGCAACCGTCGCAGATATAAACGCCGGTCGGACCGGATACAAGTTCAACCACCTGAGATTGCGGCTTCCCGCAAAATGCGCATTTGGACTCTTCGGTTTTGAAATTCAATATAACCTCCGCTAATCAGGCTCTTTTTACGAATATCTTGTCGATAAGACCGTACTTATGAGCCTCTTCCGCCGTCATGTAATAATCACGGTCTACGTCGCGCTCGATTTTTTCAATCGGCTGTCCGCAATTTTCCGCAAGTATACGGTTCATTTTCTTTTTTGTTTTAAGTATATGTTCCGCCTGAATAGCAATGTCGCTTGCCTGACCCTGCGCACCGCCCAAAGGCTGATGAATCATGATTTCGCTGTTGGGAAGCGCAAAACGCTTTCCTTTTGCTCCGCTACTGAGAAGGAACGCGCCCATGCTTGCCGCCATGCCTACGCAAATAGTGCTTACGTCGCACTTAATGTAATTCATGGTGTCGTAAATGCCCATGCCCGCAGTTACGCTTCCGCCGGGACTGTTAATATAAAGGCTTATGTCTTTGTCGGGGTCTTTGCCCTCCAAATGCAAAAGCTGAGCGATAATCAAATCCGCCGTAATGTCGTCGATTTCACCCGTTAAAAATACGATTCTGTCTTCGAGTAAACGG
The DNA here is from genome assembly GCA_947086925.1 of uncultured Clostridia bacterium. GTDB lineage: Bacteria > Bacillota > Clostridia > Christensenellales > Pumilibacteraceae > Pumilibacter. Next base: position 657 of record CAMUAL010000062.1, on the reverse strand, counting down.
GAATAAATGTCGTAAGAGCGTTCGCCGCGATTGGTCTGCTCTATCACCATAGGTACAAGACTGCTTTTAATCATACTACTTATTTATATCCTCCCATCGCCTTATTTATTCCGACGAAATTTATTCTTTTTTGGCACTTTGCTTTTAACGAGATTGCGGGATTATTCTTTTTTCTCCGCAGGCTTCTTTGCCGTTGCCGACTTTGACGCAGACGTCTTATTTGCGGTACTCTTTGCGGGTGTCGACGTTTTCGACGCGCTCGCCTTACTTGCGGTTGCCGTTTTTGCGGCGGGTTTTCCCTCGCCCGATTTTGCGGCGGACTTTGTTTTTCCGCCCTCAAACACAGTGGCTGCTACAAGCATATCAAGCGTTTTCTGAACTGTTACGTCGCTCTTTCTGTGGGTAAGCTGATGTTCGGTAACGGTGGGTTTGAACTCCTCGAACGATTTTCCCGACTGCTCGGCGATTTCTTTTATGCGCGCGTCAAGCTCTTTATCGGTAGGCTCTACGTTTTCCGCTTTTATTATCGCTTCGAGTACAAGACGGGATTTAACCGCTTTTTCGGCGTCGGACTTGCGGTCTTTTTTAAAGTCTTCGCGACTGCTGCCCGTATACTTAAAGTAATCGTCTATCTTCATGCCGCCGTACATGTAGTTA
>CAMUAL010000061.1 GCA_947086925.1 uncultured Clostridia bacterium | reverse complement strand
TGTTAATGAGTTGACAAATCTTATGAAAAGGTGTAAGATAAATAATGTGCGTGAAATCACAGGTTCGCTTATAGTATAAGTTCGAGATTTTCCGCAATCGAAATTTACGTACGAAAAGGAAAAGTATGTCGCTTTCTAACGAAGAAATTTTAAATGTTTTCAAAAAGACGGAAGGAATCCTGCACGGGCATTTTTTGCTTACAAGCGGACGTCATTCCGACACATACATGCAGTGCGCAAAGCTTTTCGTGCATCCCGCCGAGAGCGCATATTTGTGCTCCGAGCTTGCTAAAAGTCTTACCGAGTTTAACGCCGATGCGGTTGTATCTCCTGCGGTAGGCGGAATAATAATGGGTTACGAAGTTGCCCGTCAGCTCAAAGTCAAAAATTATTTTGCCGAGCGCGAGAACGGACAAATGACTTTAAGACGCGGATTCGCGCTTGATAAAGGTATGCGCGTAATAGTGGTCGAAGACGTTGTTACCACGGGCGGCTCGGTTAAAGAGGTTATAGAGCTTTGCAAAAATGCGGGCGCAAACGTGGTTGCGGTTGCTTCGGTTGTAGACCGTAGCGGCGGGCAGGTGGACTTCGGAGTCCCTTACCGCGCATTGCTCAGCATGGAAGTAAAGAGCTATGAGGCTCACGATTGTCCCCTTTGCCGCGAGGGTAAGATTCCCGCGGTTAAACCGGGTAGCAGGGGATTGAAGTAAGTAGTTATTATTCGTAAATAAACGGAGGTATATTTTTATGTCAAGTAAAAAAAGCACCACGAAAACAACGAGAACATACAGTGTGCCTTATTTGGTAAAAATACTGTCGTTTGTATCTGTTATGCTCATGGGATTCGGCATAGCAATCGGTGTTGTTTTCAGTTGGTTCGGAGCCCTTGCATCGGTAGGTCAGTGCATTAAAAGCATAGCTACAACAATAGGACTTATTGCGTTGTGTTGGTATTCGTACTATTATGCTCGTTATCGCGGCAGAACATGGTTTACCTTATGGGTTGTTGCGGTTGTGCTTATAGTCGTGTTCCAAATTTTGGGCATTGTAAACATTTGGCATCCCTTTAACTTTTAATTAAAAATTTCTTTTCGGGTTATACTAAATAAAAACAACGGAGATATAACAATGGCGGCTAAGGCTAAAAAACGTAATTTTATACAGGCATATTTTTCCGACTTCGGTATTCGTCAGGTATGCGACTTTTTAATGCTTGCGGGAGCGATAGTTCTGCTTGTGGGTATTTTCGTCAGCAACGTGGTTATCACCGTGGGGCTCGGCATATATCTTGTTGCGTCGGCTCTTGCGATTTTCCGCTCGGCGCGCGTGCTGTTAAGCAAAATCAACCGCCGTTCGCCCGAATATAAAAACGCCATAATCAATACCGTTATTATGGGTGTAATATTCGTGCTTGCTCTTTTCGGATTTATCTACGCTTTAATATAATCCCGAATTAGTTCATCGCAATAAAAAATCAAGCGTCTTACCTCATTGGCGATGTAAGACGCTTTTTTATATGATATTTTTATTCTCGTTCGTCTTTCGGCGTTACGAAAACGGTTTTATAGTCGGTGTAAATAACTTTTCCCGGAGCACTGCCTTTTGGTTTGGACACAAACTTTTTGTACGTGTAGTCAACGGGTACGTTGTCGCCGAGACGAGCTTTCGAGTAGTATGCGGCAATCTGCGCGGCGCGATATATTACGCCGTCGGTAATGTTTTCACCCGATATTATGACATGACTGCCGTGTGTTTTCTGCGTGTGAAGCCATAGGTTTTCGGGCTTCGCTTGCTTTGTTATGCGGTCGTTCTGAAAATTCGTTTTGCCCCAACGTATAACGCAGTTTCCGTACACCGTTTCGCCGCCGAATGTCTGTTTTTCTTTTTTTCGTTTATCTTTCGGTTCGTGCATAAGTCCCGCCGCATAAAGTTCGGAAATTATTTCTTCGAGTCCTTCCTCGTCGGTGTACGAAAAACTGTCGTAAACCGAATTGTAATATTCCAAATCCGCAGTAGCTTTTTCAATCTGCTCGTCCGCCATAGTCAAAGCTTTTTTCTTTTTTGCGTAGCGTTTGTAGTAAGACTGAGCGTTGAATTGCGGCGATTTGTTTTCCTGCAAGGGAATGGTTATTTGCGACGGGGGATTGTCGTAATAGTTTTCGGCGGTGAAATTTTTCATGCCTTGCTTTAAGCGGTAAATATTCGCCGTTATAAGTTCGCCGCAAAGTCTGTCGTGTTCGGCGTCGGAAGCCTCGTTTTTTCGGCTTATAAAAAGCTTGAGTTTTTTTTCGGTGCGGGCAATCGCGTTTTTAACCGCGGTTTTCGGTACGTGAGCTTTTTCCGTCAGTCTGCGGTCGCGGTCGAGCGAATAAAAATGCTCGTCCATAGCTGCGTTTAAAGTGTCAAAATAAGTATATTCGCCGTCGGGGTATAGTGGGGTAATCCAAAAGTCGGTTTTACCGTTCGCATCTTTTCTCAAACACGGATGTGCTTTACCGAGTATGTTTTTCATGTCGAAAGCTTTTATAATCGCGTCCGTCTGTTCGGCGGTAAGATTGTCGAAAACCGTGCCGCCCAAAGCTTTTGTTACAATGCCCGTAATGGTAGAAGGTGCAAGTCCCGCCGCGTTAGAAAGTATAAAGCCGTCGAGTTTGCCCCCCTCGAACGCGTCGAGAGTGTTTTTAAGAGCCTTTGTATCGAAAATATCTATTTTGTCCTGTTTGGGCGGAAGCGTGTACTTAATTCCCGCAAGCACGGGTCGCTTTTCGCTGCCCGACGGCGATATGTGTTTGATGCTTTCCGTTATTCTGCCGCTTTCGTCGCACAGAATAATGTTGGCGTATTTTCCGAGTATTTCGCATATAAGCGTTTTATTTTCCTCGTAGCCGAGTTCGTTTCGGGCAAGCAGGTTAAAGTAAACAATGCGTTCGCCGTCCTCGCTCGTAACGCTTTTTATAACCGCGCCGCCTATGTGCTTACGCAAGTGCATTAAAAACGCGGGAGCTTTAAGAGGATTGCTTTTGGGCGCGTACTTTGTTACGTGTATTCTCGGAAGCGACGGATTCGCGCTTAAAATCAAAGCACGGCGTGTGTCCGAATGAACAAACAGCACAATCTCGTCGGGGTCGGGCATGGTGATTTTGTCTATGCGTCCGCCGCCTAGCATGCCGTTAAGCTCGGTTGCCGTTTGTTTTATGTGAAGTGAATCGGCAGGCATGTATCGCTCCTTTAAGTAATCTCAATAAAGTATAAACTATATTACGTTAATTAGTCAATACAATTTGACAAAAGTAGGTTAATGTGATATTATATTTTGGTGTACTTTGTTAAAACGAGTTAAAGAGCGGCATTAAAAATTACTCTTTTGCGTTAATCGGAAACTTGTTAAAAGCAGGCACGAAATTTGGAGGTTATAATGGATTACAAAACGGAAAAACAAAAGGGTAGCGTAAAATTTACATTTACCGTTAAAAACGCCGAGTGGGAGGAAGAAATAAATTCCGCTTATATAAAGACAAGAGGCAAGTATAATATTTCGGGATTCCGCAAAGGTCATGCGCCCCGTAAATTCATAGAGAATTTGTACGGTCCCACCGTATTTTTCGACGATGCGTTCAATGCCTGCGCATCGAAAGCTTATGCCAAGGCTCTTACCGAAAACGCGGACGTTTTCCCCGTAGACGACCCTAAGGTTGCCGATATGAATTTTACCGACGAAGGTCTTACGTTTGCAATAGAAGTTACCGTTAAACCCGAAGTCAAACTCGGACAGTACAAGGGACTTACGCTCGAAAAAGCCGAATATCCCGTAAGCAAAAAGGACGTTGACGAAGAAATCGAGCGTAGCCTTAAAGCAAAGAGTCGCCTTGTGGAAGTAACCGACCGCGAGGCGCGCGACGGCGACACCGTAACAATCGATTACAGCGGAAGCGTAGACGGAGTTAAGTTTGCGGGCGGCACTGCCGAAAAGCAGGAGCTTACTTTGGGCAGTCACTCGTTTATACCCGGTTTCGAGGAACAGGTTGTCGGAATGAAGATAGGCGACGACAAAGACCTTAACGTAAAATTCCCCGACGATTATCACGCCGAAGATTTAAAGGGCAAGAACGCAGTGTTTGCGGTTAAGCTCCATGCGATTAAATACCGCGACGTTCCCGAGCTGAACGACGAATTCGTAAAAGATACGTCTAAGTTCGACAATGTTGCCGA
>CAMUAL010000060.1 GCA_947086925.1 uncultured Clostridia bacterium | reverse complement strand
CATCATTATTGCCGAGCAATGCCCAACATAACCCTTATCTCCCGCGCCGATTTTCGCTTTCTCGATGTCGTCTGCCCAACGCTCGGTGCGCTTTGTTGCCTCTTGCAACCGCTTTATATCCTTTTTCAGACGGTCGTTCTGCTTCCGCTCAAACTGTTGCCGCTGTTCGAAGTTTTCCGAAAACGACGAAAAATTGCCGCTCTGCACCTCGATATTATTGCGGTTGATTGAAAGTATGTGGTCGACGCAACCGTCCAAAAACCGCCTGTCGTGCGATACCAAAATAAATCCTTTCTTTTTATTCAAATACTCTGATACTATTTCGCGCGCACGGGCGTCGAGGTGATTCGTCGGCTCGTCTATAAGCGGAAAATGCCCGTCGCTCAAAAATAAAGCCGCAAGCAATGCCTTTGTCTGCTCTCCGTTTGAAAGCGTGTCGAACGGGCGGTAAAGCGCGTCGGCATCTACTTCGAGATATGACAGTTCTCGCACAAACTCCCACTCCTCCGCACTCGGGCAAAGCTCGTGCAAAACTTCCGACGTTACAAAACTTTTGTTTTTCACACGATACGGGAAATAATCGAACTTAACCGACGAAGTTATTTTGCCGCGATACTCGAACACCCCCGTTAATAGCTTTAAAAATGTAGTTTTGCCACGCCCGTTCCGTCCTACGAATCCGAGTTTCCAATCGGTATCGATAGTGAAATTTACGTTTTCGAAAATATTATCGTAACTCGACGGATACGAAAATGTAAGATTTTCTACTTTTATGACAGACACAGTATTACCTCCTTAAACAAAAAAAGAGCCGTGAGAAAGTAATCTCACAGCTCGGTTAGCCATTTATATAAGTGTTCCGAAAAGCGAACGATTTAACTTTCTTGCATTGCACAAGACAAGAACGCCATTCGGTGTACCGCACGTTTGCCTTATGCTATTTAATTCCGCAAAAAGTTATTTTCACTTCGCACCTCGCATTTATTATGGTTTTATTATAACATGCTTTTACGCATATTGCAAGAGTTTTGTGCGCTAATTCCGCAAGCTTTGGCATATTGACAAAAGCGACGTATTTACGGTATAATCGAAATATGATATTCAAAGGATTCGAGCCTTACGTAAACAAAAACAGCACAATGCTTATTTTGGGAAGCTTTCCGAGCGTTAAATCGCGGGAAGAAGGTTTTTACTACGGCAACAAGCAAAACAAGTTTTGGCGCGTTGTGGCGGAAAGTTTTAACCGCACATTGCCGCAATCGATAGACGAAAAAAAAGCTTTGCTTGAATTTGCGAAAATCGCGCTGTGGGATATTGTTACGGCATGCGAAATCAAAGGTTCTATGGATAAGGATATAATAAATCCCGTAATTGCGGACATTCCGAATCTTATTTCTCGTTACCCCGTAAAAAAAGTCGTCACAAACGGCGCTACGGCGCATAAACTGTTTATCGGGAATTTCCCCGAGCTTAAAGATTTATGCGTAGCACTGCCCTCTACAAGCCCCGCAAACGCACGTCTTAACGTAAACATTTGGATTGATACGCTACGGAAATTGCAACGCACATAATTCAAAAGAGAAAATATATTCACAAAATTACCTTGATTTTAACTTCGAAGTATGATATACTTTATATAGTTAAAACGAGTTCCGTATTCGGGATTGCAACAAACGCAAAAACGTCTTTTACAAAAGCCTGAAAATTTTACGAGGTGAATGTATGAGCTTTCTTAAACTTGAAAACGTGTGCAAAGAATACAAGACCGCCGCGGGAACTTTCAAAGCACTTACCGACGTTTCTTTTGACATTGAGAACGGCGAATTTGTTATAATTTTGGGTCCGAGCGGCGCGGGGAAAACCACCCTGCTGAATCTGCTCGGCGGCATGGACTCGGCAACAAGCGGCTTAATAGAGCTTGACGGAAGCAAAGTTTCGTCAATGAATAAAAAACAGCTTACTCAGCACCGACGCGAGGACATAGGATTCGTATTTCAGTTTTATAATCTTATGCCCAACCTCACCGCGCTCGAAAACGTGGAACTCGCAACCGAAATCCGCAAAGACGCGCTATCCCCCGCCGAAGTGCTTGCAAACGTGGGACTCGGCGATAAACTGAAAAATTTTCCCGCACAGTTATCGGGCGGCGAACAACAGCGCGTGAGCATAGCTCGCGCCGTTGCCAAAAATCCGAAGCTTTTGCTTTGCGACGAGCCTACGGGCGCGCTCGATTACGTAACGGGCAAACTTATACTAAAACTTTTGTACGACGTATCCAAACAGAGCAATAAGCTTGTAGTTGTGGTTACTCACAATCAGGCACTCAAAGCTATGGCGGATAAGGTTGTCAGCCTTAAAAACGGCATGGTTGAAAGCGTAACCGCAAATCCCTCTCCCAAACCAATAGAGGAGATAGAGTGGTAATGAAGGCTCTGACAAAATCGGCATGGCGGCTGTTTAAAAAGCACATTATACGCCTTATTACCGTTGCCGCGATTGTTGCTGTAAGCATAGGAGTATGCTCGGGCATAGGCGAAGTGCAAAACCGCATTAAAATCGCTCAGATAAATTACTATAACAGCCAAAACATTTCCGACTTTTATATTAAAAAAGGCTCGACCGAATCGCAACTTATTGGCGATAACTTTTTCAATGCCGAAGAAATCGGGTTTATAGAAAAATACTTCGGCTCAGAAAACACTCTTAAAAGTTTCAGCTATGAAAACGCCGTAACGGACGACAGCGGCGCGATAACCGAAATCACGCGCGTTTATACTTTCGACTTCGACAACATGAACATCAACAAAACGGAACTTTTAAGCGGACGGCTGCCGCAATCCCCCACCGAGGTTTTGGCGGAACGCGCAACAAGAGAGCTTGGTAGCTACGATATAGGCGACGAAATAACAGTCAATTATATGGGGCAGGATTTAAAATGCACGGTTTGCGGAACCGTGCTTAATCCCATGCTTATAAACAAAATCGACGAGCCGAGTTTTAAAGACCCGAACAAAAAGCTCGATTACGTTTTGTATTTTAACGCCGTGCCCGCCATGGTAAACGATATTTACGCCACAACGGAGTACCGCAACGAGTTCAGGGCTTTCAGCGCAGGCTATAAGCGTGAGATATCCGGCAGAAAACACGAACTTGAATCGGGCTTAAAATCGGTAAGCGAAACCGCCGCCAACATAACCGTTTTAACTCTTTACGAAAACGTCGGCATGTACGCGCTCAACTCTTACGGCGAAAAAGTGGGACTTATAAGCATAATCTTTGTTATATTCTTCCTGCTTGTGGCAATGCTTGTCGTATACTCCAACATGTCGCGTATGTATGACGAAGAACGCGGACAAATGGCGTGCCTTAAAACGCTCGGATATACCGATTTTTCGATTATCGGTCGGTATTCGCTGTTTGTTCTGATTGGAACTGTTTTGGGCGGTTTGATTGCGCTTCCCATAGGCATGGGTCTTACGGCAATACTTTACAAAACATTCAATATGCAATATGCAATGCCGCCATTCCCAGGAATTGCGCATATGATTTACTACATCATCACTTTTGCCGTCATGATAATAAGCATGCTTGCTTTAACATTCGGCACGGGAAAAGATATAGTTAAGCAAAAGCCCGTTACCCTGCTTACTCACAAAGCCCCCAAATCGGGCAAAAAAATATTGTTGGAACGCATTCCGTTTATATGGAATCACCTAAGCTTTAAACATAAATCGGCGGCGCGCAATATTCTGCTGTTTAAAAGTCGTTTTTTAATGACGGTTATTTCGGTTATAGGCTCTACCGTACTTCTGCTTGCCGGCATGGGCTTGATAGACTGCGCGCTTAAAATAAGCGACGCAACTTCCATTATCGCCATTGCCGCCGCACTTATAATATTTTCGGCAGTACTGTGCGCTCTTGTTATATACAATCTAACTAATATCAACGTGAGCGAGCGCAATCGGGAAATCGCCACTCTTATGGTGCTCGGCTACCACGATAAAGAGGTTATGGGCTACATATTCCGCGAGATTTACGTAATGTGCTTTATCGGCGCGATTCTCGGAATTCCCTGCGGCGTAGGCTTTTTATCGTTTGTTTTCAACCTTGTAAACTTCGGCTCACTTGCCGACATAAATTGGTGGACGTGGATTCTCACCCCCGCGGTAACAATGTTTTTCAGCTTTATCTCCACTCTGTTATTGCGTCGCAAAATTATCGGCACCGATATGAACGCATCGCTTAAAACCCGCGAATAGCTTTAAATCGATTGACAATGCTCCCCGCCCCATGGTACAATAAAGTACCGAATACGCGGGGTTATGGCGCAGTTGGTAGCGCGTTTGAATGGCATTCAAAAGGTCAGGGGTTCGAATCCCCTTAGCTCCACCATTGGGGGCGCAGTCGAACACTGGGGGCTGTTTGTGTACAGTAC
>CAMUAL010000059.1 GCA_947086925.1 uncultured Clostridia bacterium | reverse complement strand
GGCGAAATTATAGGAAGTTGCGGACCCACCACAAGCTCGCGCATGGACGATTACGCACCCGCGCTTATGGACGCAGGCGTTAAAGTTATGATAGGAAAAGGCAAGCGGAGCGCGGCGGTAAACGAGGCAATAAAAAAAAGCCGCGCCGTTTACCTTGCGGCAATAGGCGGCGCGGGTGCGCTTTACAAGCATAAAATAAAATCCTGCAAAGTTGTTGCTTACGAAGATTTGGGTTGCGAAGCGGTGCACGAACTGTTTATGGAAAACGTGGAACTGCTCGTTGCAACCGATTGCACGGGCAACACCTGCTTAAAGTAATTTTCGATAGTGCCTTTTATTCGGCGTTCTCACTGCCCGAAAGCTTCGTCTTTCGGGTTTTTGTTGCGTAATTTTTCAGTGTTTACAGCCGCCGCAACACGAACAGTCGCCGCTGCACGAATTGCCCGACTTGCCCGCGCACGACGTATAACATTTGCCGCTCAGCTTTTGAGTAAGCTTAACTCCGCACTTGGGGCAATTAGGGTAATTGCCGTCGGATTTAACTATTTCCTCGGTTTGATAACCGCAGTTTTTGCAAATAAATTCTATAAGTGCCATAATTATTAAGGTTGCCCCTTTTAATTTCCCCCGCCAAAGGCAGGGGATTTTTATAAGGATAAGATTTCTCGACTTCGCTCGGAATGACAATGCGCAAAAGCAAGGCGGCGAAGACAAGTGCAAAGAACGATAATTCGGAATGACAATGCGCAAAAGCAAAGCGGCGAAGACAAGTGCAAAGAACGGCAACAGGCGTGCCGCACGCGAGCGAGCGTATAAAGAAATACGTGACCGAGCGGGCGGTGCGCACGTAGCCGTTATATGCGCTTGGCTACACCGCCGTCAAAACATTCGTTTTTTAATCATGATAATAAGTACGGGAATCGTAATTGCAATAATTATTCCCACTACAACCCAAAATCCCCAAACCTGACCTTCGAAGGGAACGCCTACATTCATGCCCCAAAGCGACGCCACAATAGTGGGTATGGTAAGAATAATCGTTATAGCCGCCAAAAACTTCATAACAATGTTTTGGTTATTGGAGATAACGCTTGCAAAGGCGTCCATTGTGCCCGACATAATGTCGCGGTAAATGGTAGCCATTTCTATTGCTTGCTTGTTCTCTACGATTACGTCGTCGAGAATATCGTCGTCGTCCTCATAGTGCTTGATTGTAGCCATCGAGCGCAAGCGGTCTATAACTATCTGATTGCTGTTCAGCGAAGTGGAAAAGTACACAAGTGCTTTTTCGAGGTCAAGAAGCTGAATAAGCTCCTTGTTTTTCATGGAACGATGAAGCGACTGCTGAACGCGCATACTCGTTTTGTCTATCTGTTTAAGACAGTGCAAAAACTTGATTGCGTTTAAATACAGTATTTGATAAATAAACCGAGTGCGTTTGTTTGCGTCGAAATTGCGCACACGCCCCTTTATAAAGTCGCCGATTACGGCGGTGTCGCGCAGACACACCGTTATAAAATAATCTCCTGCGGTTATAATGCCCATGGGCAAAGTCGAATAAACGTACCAATCGGCGCTGTCGTCGATTATGGGAATATCCACTATTATAAGCGTATTGCCGTCTTCCGTTTCGATACGTGCGCGTTCTTCCTCGTCGAGCGCGGCTTTAAGCATATCTTCGCCCGCACCCGTTATGCGCGCAACTTCTTCGAGCTCTTTATCCGACGGGTTTTCAAGGTTTATCCAACAGCCTTGTTTCATCTCGTCGAGTTTAATAAGCTCTCTGCTTTGCGCGGGCATCGTGTAAATATCCATCATAGCATTTGTACCTCCGTCATAAAAATAAGCGACCCGAACTGATGTTCGCGTCGCCGACAAAAGGCACGGTAAAATTTCACCGACTATATGGCGGAGGCGCAAACATAAGCGATAAATATCGTGGACTCGGATAGTCGTCCATTTTTTATACCTCCGTATTTTTTTATATTATCATTATACCACACGGCAATGCAAAATGCACCTTTTTTTAACAAGGTTTTTCATATTTTTTTGGTAGCTAACCCGCCTCGGATTTACGGATTTTCCGCAGTCGTTACGCGTTTTTTCTTGCATATGCCGCCGCAAACTGCCCCGCAACCGCTCCGTCCGCCGCCGCGGTTACTATCTGCCTTAAAGGCTTGCTCACGGAATCACCCGCGGCGAATATTCCCGCCGCGCTCGTCTGCATTTTGCCGTCGCAGATTATATAACCCGCTTTGTCCGTTTCCGCAAGTCCGCGGCTTAATCCGTTTGCGGGCACGGTTCCGAGCTCCACAAACAGACCGCTCACGTTTACAACCTTTTCTTCGCCGTTTGCGGTAAAATTCACGGCAGAAAGCGGATTGCCCGTAAGACCGGTTATCCGCGCGTTGCCGTAAGAGGCGGCACACTCGGTTTTAACCGCGGCGACGGGACTTATAACAATAAGCTCGCCTACTATCGGTTTAAGATATTTCGCCGCACTCAGCGCGTGATTTCCCGCGCCGTAAACCGCAACGCTTTTATTGCGGTAAAAATTCCCGTCGCAAGTGGCGCAGTAACTGAGCCCCGCGCCTATAAGCTTGTCCTCGCCCGCGATTCCGATTTTGCGCGGAGTGCTTCCCGTACACAGAATCAGAGCTTTACAGGTATACACTTCGCCGCTTTTTAACGTAACGGTTTTTTCGTTCCCGTCGAGTATCCCCACAACTTCGCCGTAGATAATTTCCGCGCCGCTCCCTTGCGCCTGCGCGGCTATTTTCTGCGAAAGCTCGAAACCCGAGATACTCTCGTACCCCGGGTAATTTTCGATTATCGGCGTTGCCGCCGCTGTGCCGCCCAACACGAGCGACTCTATTACGGCGACTCTTGCCCCCGCGCGAGAAGCGTACAATGCCGCCGTAAGCCCCGCGGGTCCTCCTCCGACTGTTATAACATCATAGGTTTTCATATCTGTTATTGTACTACTTTCAGTAGATTTTTGCAACGTATTTAACACAAATTAAGCTTTGCGCTTGATGTTTCATGCGCCTTACATTACAAGTTTGCCTTGCTCGCTGTTTACGGTGCGCATTATTTTAACCGTTTCGCCGTTGTACGCATCGAGATACACAAAGTAGTCGATTCCGTCGTACTCGCACGCCGCCTCGTAGCATAGCCGTGCTGTGTTGTTTTCGAGCGGAATATACGCGCCGCGCACGTTGTTAAGCGTGAGCTTTCCGTCTATAAGCGTGGGAACGGCGGCGGGATTCATTCTGAGAGTCGTGTCGCGTTCGGTATGGTTAAGACAGTAGTTTTTTGCCTCTAAGCCGAGTGCCTCGCCGTTGTCGAGCGCAACTTTGACTTTGACCAAATCGGTATACATTACCACGTTGTTTTCAATCGGAGCAAGATTTACGTACGCCACGCTTCCGCTTTTAAGATACCACACTGGCGATACGTCGTACCCCAACCGTGCGGCAAATTCCTTTGCGCAGGCTTTGGCGTTTTCCTCTCCGAGCATTTCTTTTCCGAGTTTGCGCGATACCGACAAATTGACTATTTTTCCGCCGTGCTGACTCACGCTTACGTATGCGTCGCACGAGTCGCCCGATAAACTTAGCTCGTACAGCGGTTCGCTGAGCGACTTACCCGCGCTTGTGACGGTTTTTATTTTATAATCCGACAAAGCCTTAACCGCAATATCTTTTGCCTCTTTGAGCGTTATGCTTTCCGTTCCCGCGAAATATTTATACTCGTCGGCTGTGCGTCCGTCCGAAAACGGACCGTCGTATATAAGCTCGGGATAATCCACCGAATTATGCGACAAATTTTCGCGCGTGCGGAAGTTGTAAGGCTTTGCCGAAGTTATCTTGCGTATATCGAGCTTGTTCTGTGCAACAAGCGAAGCGCGCTCGCGTATGTCGTTATTCAGCGTGCGGGTTGTGGAATACATGCTTTGCACGCTCTCGGTGAACTTCTCGCCGTTGCCGCCGCTTATCAAATCGCGCTGATACGAAATCGCAAAATCCGCGACCTTGTTTAAAAAGCTTGCCGTGCTTTCCGACTCGTGCCAATCTATCGGCAGAAGCGAAAGCGACTTCTCCGCGCCGAGTGCCTGATTGTATACGTCGGTGAGAAGCGTAGCCGCGTATTTGCCGCTTGGAGCAACCATAAGCTTAGACAAGTTTACTTCGAGATTGTCGAGGTTGTCGCTTAAATCGTACAAATTCTGCTCGTACGAGCGTTCAACCGTCTGCTTATTCATGTTGTTGTTCATAGAGGCAAACCATACCGCCGCCGCAAGCACCGCCGAAAACAGCATAAGCGCAACCGACGTAATAATCCAGCCTTTTCTGCGTTTTTCAACTCTTTGTATTTCCATTTTATTCTCCTAATCGCTTATTGTATAAAGGTTTGGTCTACGCCGCCGTTTAACGGCGGTATAGACGGGTTGCGGATTTGCGCAACAGGGGCGTTGCCCGCGTGGGAGCGTATACGGATATACGTGACCGAGTGGGCAACGAACACGTAGCGTTAAGACGCGCCCGT
>CAMUAL010000058.1 GCA_947086925.1 uncultured Clostridia bacterium | reverse complement strand
AAATTTCTTTGTCCTTATGCCCGATACCGTAAATTTCCACTTCACCGTCTGTCGGTCGTTGCAAGCCGCAAACAAGACGGATAAGCGTCGTCTTTCCCGCGCCGTTTTTCCCGACAAAGCCGTAAATGCTTCCTTTGGGGACGTGCATCGTAAGCCCGTTTAGAGCTTGGTAGTTACCGTAATTCTTTTTTACGGCATTTGTTTGTAAAACATATTCCATAAAATTGCCTCCTATGTTTACGATTCTACCAAACAACGGTTAAGATAACGGTAAAGAAAACAGTAAAGATTCGGTAAAGATTCAATCGGCTTTGAGTTTGAATCCGATCCCCCATACGGAATCGATGTAGTCTTTATCGGTAATCGCCTTTAATTTTTTTCGCAAATTAGCAATGTGTATTTTAAGAGAACTCTCCGTACAGTCGGGTGTGTCTAAACAAATACCATCCATAAGGTCGGATTTGGTAACTACTTGCGTGCTTCTCTGCATTAGAATCTTTAATATTGCGTATTCCGTTCGCGTTAAATGTATCTCTTGGCTATCTATCGCAACTCGGCGTGATACCGTATCGAGCATTATATCGTCAAATACTAAATCGGATTTATCAATGCTATCGGATTTTTTATCTCGCAGTTGAACGGATATCCGTGCAAGCAGCTCTTTTGTATCAAACGGCTTTGTTATATAGTCCGCCGCACCGCCAAGCAACAAATTCACTTTGTCGTTTACATCGATTTTTGCACTTACTACGATAACGGGAATATCTTTGATTTTTTCCATTACTTTTTCTCCGCTCAAACCCGGCAACATTAAGTCAAGCAATATGAGATCGGGCTTATTGCTTGAAAGTAATAACAAAGCCTCCGTACCGGAATACGCACGGGAAACCGAATATCCTTCTTTTGTAAGGACTTCTTCCAACATATCGCCTATATAAACGTCGTCGTCTATAACAAAAATTTTTTTCAAAGTATTCATTCAACCTCTCTATAGTTGTTTAATTTGTACTCATAGATTATAGCACAAATTCAATCGTTTTTCAAGAAATGAGTGGTTGCAATTAAAGATTGATCGCCATAAAAAGCCATAAAAAAGCGGGATTCCGTAATGAGTCCCGACTTTTGTTTTACATTGATTAGACGGCTTTGTTTTTGTTGTACGTCCATTTATCAATTATACTTCGTCCAAAAGGCATACGTTCATATTAAGACTGCTTGCCTTGCTTATGACAAAATCCATTACATTCCACCAATCGGGACCGCAGAAATCCTTGTGAACGCGCGACTCTACGCAAAAAGCGTCCGAACCGCTTTCTTTTATTTTCTCGATTTCCTTTCCGATTGAGTCGTAATTGTTGTCTGCCACCCACAAAAACGGCACGGTGTAATTATCGTACATTCTATTTTCCGCCTTGATTTTTTACACACGTTTTACAGCATGTTTTTATAAAAATCAAGTGATTACACCATGCTATGGAATTTTTGGAATATCTCCGAATAAATTTACACTATTGCGTCAAGAGCGAATTTCATTACAACGGGGTTGTGGTCGCTGTATGCGTAGTCGGTGTCAACAGTGTATTCCTCGATAACCGAAACATTGTCCGAAACGATAAATCCGTCGATTACGGTGCTGTAATTTACTCCCGCAGTGTACGGAATATCCGCGCCGCGGCAAGTGGAAGCATTGATGCTTGCGGCAATGGTAAAGCCGTCCGCAAGCTCGGAATTGTGCAGAACCGAATTTTTAACCCATTCGGGCGTTTGTTGTTCGCTTTTGAAGTACGTCAAAGCGTCGGCGTCGGAATCGAAACAATCGGCAATAAGGCAGTGGTTGAAATCGCCGCCCGCAATTACGTAATTCCCCTTGTCGCGTTCCTCTTTTAAAACGCCGTTAAGCATGGCAAGTTGTTTGGCCCTTATCGTGCCGCCCTCGTCATACGCCGACATGTGCAGATTGATAAGAACAAGCAGTTTGTCGCTGTTCTCTATCGGCAGATAATGCACGGCAAAACAGCGGTCGAGGTCGAACAGCTTATCTATAAACGCGGTTGTTACGGGAAACGAGCGTCGCACCGCGCTTTGTGTTTTATAGCGCGAAAACGTCATAATTCCCGCATCCGTCTTGCCTATCGGGTCGGAAAACGGATAAAGTAAATAAGCGGTATGAAAATTCTGCGCATACGTATAGCAGTAGTCGGGCAGAGCCGAACGCAAGCTTGCACACATATCTATGCCGTAACTGCGGTTCGCCTTTTTGTCCGTCTCTTGAAAAAAGTAAAAGTCGGCGGCTGTTTCGGTTGCCAATTTCGCTTGCCCGCTCACGTTTTTTGTTACGTCCGCCTTGTTTAAGCCCTTTGCGTATTTGCCCGAAACGGCAGAGCCGTCGTTCATTACGCCCGTATCCATAAAAAAGGAATATTCGGGTGAATACGCACCGAAACCGAGATTGTACGACATTATTTCGTACGACTCGCCGAGCTTTACACTGTCGGCACGATTTCCCGAAATTTCAAGCGACACGTTGTCGTCGATTCTGTAATACTGAATCGCCACATACGCAACGTAGCCGCCCACAACCAAAATCATAAGTGCAAGAATTCCGCCTATGATTGCGCAAACTGTTTTTACCGCCGTTTTCGCTTTCATTATTATTCGCCCCTTATGCGTTATAGATTTTGTACAGAGCCGTTAATCCGCGGCATATATCGTTGTAGCACGTATTAAAATCTCGGGTGTACCACGGGTCGGACACGTCGTCATCCGAGCCTAAATAGCTCATTAGCTTAACGCATTTGCTTTTGTTTTGCTCGCCCAAAATGCGCACCGCGCCGCGCAAATTGCTTTCGTCCATGCACACGAAAAGGTCGTAGCGGTCGGCATCTTGCGGTGTGAGTTTCTGCGCGCGTTTTCCCTCGCAGTTAATTCCTTCGCGCTTTAAAAGTGCCTTTACGGGCGGATAAACGGGATTCCCCACGCCGCCCCATATTTCTTCGCTTGAAATCGCGCTCGAACTTATAGCAAATTCACTATCGCGCCCGTCGCGCTCTACCATATCGCGGAACACATATTCCGCCATGGGACTGCGGCAAATATTACCGTGACAAACAAACATTATTCTGTGCATTTTCTCTACGCCCTCGATTCCGATTGCAACAGCCGTCGCATTTTATTTTTCCAAGCCGAGCAGATAATCCGAGCTGACGCCGAAAAATTTTGCAAGCACGATAATTGCCTGCGCGCTCGGCACTCTGCTTCCCGTTTCCCACGAGGCTATTGCACTTTGCGTCAACCCCGCATCGATTGCAAGTTGCATCTGCGACAAGTTGCGCTCGTCCCTAAGCTCTTTTAACCGTTCGATAAAAACTTCCATAAATAAATATTACCACAATAGTATTTGAATATCCTTACTAACCACTATTGTATTTGCGATAATTTCGGCGCAAAACGGCATATACGCGTAGTATTATATACTTAATACGCATCGGTTTGCTTGATAAATTTTTTTCGGTTTGCTATAATTAACGAATATGAACAAAGAAATAACAAAATGGAACGGTAAGAATAAAGCCGTAACTTTCAGTTTCGACGACGGCATAACTCAGGACAAACGCCTAATAGAAATACTCGACCGTTACGGACTTAAAGCCACATTTAACTTAAATTCGGATTTATTGGGTCTGAGCGGCATGCTTGAAAGAAACGGAAAAACGGTTACTCATAATAAAATAGCCGCAAGCGACGTCGCGGAAACTTATAAACGGCATGAAGTTGCCGTGCATACTTTAACGCACCCGAATCTTACGAAGTTGAGCCGTGAAGAAATCATAAAACAGACAGAGGACGACCGCAAGGCACTTGAAGCTTTGACGGGCTACGACATTTGCTGTATGGCTTACCCCTGCGGCGGAGTGAACAACAATAAGCGTGTTGCCGAGATAATAAAAGAACACACCGCTATACGTTTTGCCCGCACCATTAAATCCACACATAATTTCGATTTGCAAACAAACATGTATCGGTTTAATCCGAGCGTTTACTTTATAGAAACAAAAAAACTGTTCGCGTTAGGCGAAAAATTCGTAAACATGAAAACGGATAAGCCGCAACTGTTTTATATTTGGGGTCACTCATTCGAACTTGACGCCGAATATATAACGTGGCAACGGTTTGAAGAATTTTGCAAACTGATTGCGTTTAAAGACGATATTTTTTACGGAACAAACCGCGAGTGCTGTTTGTAGAATCTACGCATGCCCGCCATAATAAATGCGGAGTGTTTTTTTTATGACATTACGCCGATTGCGTTCGGCGCAACAGTACGCGCTCGGGTAAAGTCCCGTATTCGGGAAAACCATACACGGCTCGCATAAAGTTTCGTAAAAGAAAAGCGCTGCTCGTTTGAACAGCGCTTTTAATGAAATGCGGCAATTACCTACTCTCCCGGCTCGTGTCCGAGCAAGTACCATCGGCTCCATGAGGCTTAACTTCCGTGTTCGGTATGGGAACGGGTGGGACCCTCACGATATCGTCACCGCAATGGTAAAGTGCCTTTGCGCACTCACAACCGCACAGAAAAAAGGATACAGAGAAGAAAGATACGAAAA
>CAMUAL010000057.1 GCA_947086925.1 uncultured Clostridia bacterium | reverse complement strand
TCACTACATATTGAGATATGGAAAAGCTATTTGATACGATAAATTTCAATTTATCTTTCTAAAAGGTTTGTAGTAAAAAGCTCTCGAACATATCGTTCGAGAGCTTTTGTCCTCGTTGAAAGTGCAACTCTAAAAAATTTAGTTTTTTATTCCCTATGGGAAGTGCGCATTTCAAGGGCGGGGGATTTTCCATGTCGCAAAATTTATTCGTCGAATTGAATACGATAGTATTACTCGGCCGATTGATTGGTTTGCTTCGCGCTTTCGGGCGCGTCGATTTCGTAGTCCTCTTTTAAGATTTTCGTTTTTACTTTGCTCTTGATTTGCTTTTTAAGCACTGTCATTACTATTGCGGCGATTCCGAAAATTATTATTAACGCTATTAAGCCGTTTACCGCGTTTACGTTGGCAAGATAGCTTGTAGACGACGCGATGTCCGATATCTTTGCAAAGTTCTCGATATAACGCCAAACGATTTATTCGGCATGGATTGATTGCTTGCCGAAAAAGGGAGAATCCTTTCGTCGGATTCTCCCTTTACGGTTTTTATCAAATACTTATTTAAATCAAAAAGGTCGTATTTTATTTTAATATGCACGTCCCCAATAAATTTTGTGTTTTGCTTTTTTTCCGCAGCAAACGCATTTAGTGCCGACGGGGGATTGGTCGAACGGCATGTTGCGGCTCGACGCTTGAAATTCCTCTTTGATTTTGTCCTCGCAGGCGCGGTCGCCGCACCACATGCTTAGTGCAAAGTTACCGTTTTTAACGGCGTCGCCGAGCTCTGTCATGTTTTTAACCGTTTTAATGTGGCTGTCACGAAATTTAAGGGCAAGGTTATACATGTTCTCGTGAATATCTTTTAAAAGCGCGTGAAGTTCTTCCGATAGAGTATTTAGCGGCAAGGTGAATTTTTCGCCCGCCTTGTCGCGGCGCGAAACGGTGGCAACGCCGTTTTCTATGTCGCGCGGACCGATTTCTATACGAACGGGAACTCCCTTCATTTCATATTCGTTAAACTTCCAACCGGGACTGTTGTCGGTTGAATCCACTTTAACTCTGATTCCCGCGGCGGCAAGCGTATCACGAAGTTCGTTTGCCTTATCGAGCACACCTTCTTTGTGCATTGCAATGGGAATAATAACCGCCTGAACGGGGGCAACGTAGGGCGGAAGCTTTAAGCCGCGCTCGTCGCCGTGTGCCATTATAACCGCGCCGATAAGGCGGGTAGAAACGCCCCAGCTTGTTTGATACGGGTGTTTTAGCACGCCGTCTTTATCGAGGAACTTGATTTCGAACGCATTTGAAAAATTGTTGCCGAGATAGTGAGAAGTGCCCGATTGCAGACTTTTACCGTCGAGCATCATTGCTTCGATAGAGTAGGTAGCCGCCGCTCCCGCGAATTTCTCTTTTTCGCTCTTTTTTCCGCAAAGCATGGGTATTGCAAGCACGTTGCGCGCGAATTCCTCGTATACGTTAAGCATTGTAAGAGTTTCTTCTTCCGCTTCCTCTTGCGTGGCGTGAAGCGTGTGTCCTTCTTGCCACAGAAATTCGCTCGTGCGCAAGAACGGACGGGTGGTTTTTTCCCAACGCACTACGTTTGCCCACTGATTTATTTTAAGCGGCAAGTCGCGGTACGACTGCACCCATTTTGCGTACATGTCGCAAATAATAGTTTCGCTTGTGGGGCGTATTACGAGCTTTTCGGGCAGCTCCGTTTCGCCCACGTGAGTAACAAGAGCCGCTTCGGGCGCAAAGCCCTCTACGTGTTCCGCCTCTTTCATCAAAAAGCTTAAAGGAATAAGCATGGGGAAGTACGCGTTTTCGTGTCCGGTGGCTTTAAACCTAGCGTCGAGTTCGCGCTGAATGTTTTCCCACAAAGCGTAACCGTACGGGCGGATTACCATTGTGCCTTTAACGGGACCGTAGTCCACAAGCTGAGTTTTTATCACAACGTCGGTGTACCACTGCGGAAAGTTCTCGTGAATATCCGCTATTTCTTTTACGAATTCGTTTTTTGCCATTCATTTGCTCCTTTGCGCGAAAACTGCAAAATGCTGTAATTGCCTTATTTACGCCGAAAATATTTCGCTTTTCATTATATTAAAAAAGCCGCCTGTTTGTCAAGCGGCTTAAAGCGTTATAAAAAGCAGACAATTACAAAAACCAAAGCCGCACCGGGCAGTCCGAGTATTCCCACTGTAAGCGCGCTCATTGGATTAAGCGGAATGTTAAGCGGCGTAAAAGTCGCAAGCGCAATGAGCATAACCGCGCCTATCGCCGTGTTTAAAAGCAACTTGAAAATTCCTTTCGTTTTAAGCGAAAACAGCCAACCGCAAAACAGAACAATCAGCGCGCCTATGAAATATGAAAGTACCGTTTCGTAATTCATAGTTTATTTTTATGAGCGGCTTGTCCGTAGTATGACGGCGGTTTCGCGTCGGCTCAACGCTTTTTTAAACCGAACACGGAAAATCCGCCGCATTTCGACAAAATCCGCGCTATGTTTTAAGTCTGCGCAGGTTGTTGACTATAACGCGCAAAAGTGTTAAAATAACAACATACAGGAGAATATTAACATATGAGTAAGTATAAGTTGTTTACATCTGAAAGCGTAACCGAAGGTCATCCCGATAAGGTGTGCGACCTTATTGCCGACACTATTCTCGACAAGGCGTTAGAGCAAGACCCGTACAGCCGTATAGCATGCGAGGTTTGTTGCACCACGGGATTGGTTATGGTAATGGGTGAGTTTACTACCGAAGGTTACATAGATATACCCGCGGTTGTGCGTCAAACGGTTGCCGACATAGGCTACACTAACGCCGAATACGGATTCGACAGTAAAACTTGCGCGGTTGTTACGAGTATAAACGAACAGAGCGCGGATATATCCGCGGGAGTAACCGAAGCACTCGAAAAACGCCGCGACAGCAACGACCCCGCCGACTCGGTGGGAGCGGGCGATCAGGGCATGATGTTCGGATACGCCACCACCGAAACAGAGGAACTTATGCCGTTGCCCGTAATGCTTGCTCACAAACTTACAAGGGCACTGAGCGATGCGCGCCGAAGCGGCGAAATCCCGTATCTGCGCCCCGACGGAAAAGCTCAGGTTACGGTTGCGTACGACGCAAACAAGCCCGTATATGTCGATACCGTAGTTGTGTCCGCTCAGCACAATCCCGAGGTTGAACACGACACGTTGGAAGACGATATAATAGAAAAAATAATCAAGCCCACGATAGGCGGAAAATACATCACCGATAAAACAAAGTATTTTATAAATCCTACCGGAAGATTCGTTATCGGCGGTCCTATGGGCGACAGCGGCGTTACGGGCAGAAAGATAATAGTTGATACCTACGGCGGAATGTGTCCGCACGGCGGCGGAGCGTTTTCGGGTAAAGACCCGACAAAGGTAGACAGAAGCGCGTGCTACTATGCTCGCTACGTGTGCAAAAACATGGTTGCGGCGGGTGCCGCCGAGCGCATGGAATTGCAGGTTGCCTACGCAATAGGCAAGGCGCGTCCCGTGAGCCTGTCGGTTAATACGTTCGGTACTTCGCCATACGGCGACGATGATTTGCTCGACATAATAAACAAGCTGTTCGATTTCCGCCCGCTAAGCATAATAGAAAACCTCGACTTACGGCGTCCCATTTACAGACTCACCACAATAGGCGGTCACTTCGGCAAAGGCGATATGTCGTGGGAGAAAACCGACAAAGCGGAGAAAATACGCGCACTGCTAAAAGAAATAATCAAATGATAATAAGCGGCGGAATCGACGAAATCCGTTTCCGCAACGAGGAAAACGGCTACACGATAATCGTGCTCGACTGCGATGGCGAGCCGCTTGTATGCGTGGGTGCTTTTCCTCCGGTGTCCGAGGGCGAATACGTAAAGCTCGACGGCGATTTTACCGTGCACCCCAAATTCGGCAAACAGTTCAAAGTGAAAAACGTATATTCCGCCAAGCCCGACACGCTTGACGGAATAGTGCGTTATTTGGGGAGCGGACTTATCCGCGGCATAGGTCCGAAAACCGCTCTTGCCATTGTGGATAAGTTCGGAAAGTATACGTTCGACATAATAACATTAAATCCGTCGCGGCTCGCCGAGGTTAAAGGCATAAGCAAAGCCAAAGCCGAGGAGATTGCTCTTAGTTATTCGAAAATAGAAAATATGCGGCAGGCTATGGTTTTTCTGCAAGGGCACGGAATCCCGTTAGGAACGTCGCTTAAAATATACAAGCAATACGGCGACGATACCGTTAAAGCACTTTCCGACAATCCGTACCGCCTTGTAGAGGAAGTGGACGGTATAGGATTTATAACCGCCGATAAAATCGCGGCAAAGCTCGGCGTGGAACCGAACAGCGAATACCGATTGCGGGCGGGGATATTGTATACGCTCAAAGACGCCGCCGACAAATCCGGCAACACGTATCTTCCGTCCGATTTGCTTATAGCCGAGGCAAGTAAGCTTCTTCGCGCCGACGAGCGCGCAATAGAGAATACTCTCGACGGGCTTATAATAAGCCGCGCCGTTAAAGAAATCGATTCCGAGAACGGCAAAGGGGTTATGCTGTTACAGCTTTTCCGCGCCGAATCGGGTGCGGCGCAAAGGCTTGTTTCGCTTATCCGTTCGGCGGATATGACTGAGCGCGACTGCTCCGAGGAAACAGCGGAATTCGAGCGCAGTGAAAACATAACGCTTCACGAGGTGCAGAAAAGCGCGATAAAGCTTGCCACGGGCGGAAGCGTAACGGTAATTACGGGCGGACCGGGTACGGGCAAAACAACGATAGTAAAGTGCATACTTTCGGTACTCGATAAGCGGGGTATCAAAACCGCGCTTATGGCTCCTACGGGCAGAGCGGCAAAGCG
The DNA here is from genome assembly GCA_947086925.1 of uncultured Clostridia bacterium. Lineage (GTDB taxonomy): Bacteria > Bacillota > Clostridia > Christensenellales > Pumilibacteraceae > Pumilibacter. Next base: position 1,224 of record CAMUAL010000057.1, on the reverse strand, counting down.
TATGTCGGAGAGTTGCGGGCGCGAGGCAAGCACCATACACCGCGCTCTCATGCTCGGACGCGAGGGAGAAAGCACGGGTGAGCCGATAGCGGCGGGCGCGGTAATAGTAGACGAGTTTTCCATGGTAGACGTTCACCTTTTCAATACGCTGTTAAAGCGTGTGCAAGACGGAACAAAGCTTATACTCGTGGGCGACAGCGACCAACTTGCATCGGTGGGCGCGGGTAATGTTTTAAGCGATATAATAGAGTCGGGAGTTGTGCCTGTGGTTCGGCTCAAACGCATTTACCGCCAAAGCGGCGAAAGTCTGATAGTGGAAAACGCGCACAGAGTAAACTCGGGGCAAATGCCGATACTCGACAGCAAAACCGAGGACTTCTTTTTTTCCGAAGCAAAAACCGCCGAGGAAATAGCCGAACGCGCTGTGGGACTCGCCGCCGAGCGTATACCCAAATATCTCGGAACAGACCCGTACAAAGTGCAGGTGCTTTGTCCCGTAAAAAGCGGGACGGCGGGTGCGAACAACTTAAACAAGCAGTTGCAAAAGCGGCTTACCGGCAACGGCGGCGGAATGTTTATCGAAACGGAAGATTGTCGCTTTGTTGCGGGCGACAAGGTTATGCACATAGCAAACAACTATAATCTCGAATGGCGCAAAATAACGGGAGGAATCGCCGAGAGCGGCGAGGGCGTGTTTAACGGCGATTTGGGCGTTGTAACCGAGGTCCGACCCGATTCGGGCGAGATAGACGTTAAGTTCGAGGACGGCAGATGCGTTTGTTATACGCCCGACGTAAGGCATCAGCTTGTTCCCGCATACGCAATTACGGTACACAAGAGTCAGGGAAGCGAGTTCGACGCGGTAATAATTCCCGTGTTCGGCGGCAACCCTATGCTTATGACGCGTAATCTTTTGTACACTGCTATCACGCGGGCAAAGCGCATGGCGGTTATAGTGGGAGAAAAATACACCGTTAAAAGAATGGTCGAAAACGACTACATTGCGCTCAGGTACAGTATGCTTAAAAATTTTCTTACCGCGGCGGACGAGCGAGAGTCGCTTTTGTTCGGAAAAAGCATCGGCAATTAAGGGTTAAACTTACGGTAATCCGATTGACGAAAATATATAAAAAGTAGTAAAATTAAAACGTTGTGTCTTTTTACAATCGGCACTTTTAAACGGGTTAAGGATTGACGTAAAAAGAGCACTTTTAAACGGGTTAA
>CAMUAL010000056.1 GCA_947086925.1 uncultured Clostridia bacterium | reverse complement strand
AAAAGCGCACGTCTTATCGCTACGTGAGTGCCGCCCACTTGGGGCAGTACGGTAAAGTACAGCCCCGCGCGGTCGTCGCTCCTGTTGCGAAAATCCGCACACTTTTAAAGCCCGAGGACGGGGCTGAATCGCGCGATTATCGCTACGTTAAGCAAATAAAACATAGGAGATAAATATGGATTACAAAGAGGCGGGGGTTGACGTAACCGCCGGATACAAAGCAGTCGAACTCATGAAAAAACACGTTAAGTCCACGTTCGACAAAAACGTGCTCGGAGATTTGGGAAGTTTCGGCGGGTTTTACTCGATAGGCGACTACACCGACGGCGAACCCGTGCTTGTTGCGGGAACCGACGGCGTGGGCACAAAGCTTAAATACGCCTTTATTGCCGATAAACATAACACCGTAGGCATAGACTGCGTGGCAATGTGCGTAAACGACGTAATATGTCAGGGAGCAAAGCCGCTTTTGTTTTTGGATTACATGGCGGTGGGCAAGCTTTTTCCCGAGCAAGCCGAGCAGATAGTTTCGGGCGTAGCCGAAGGGTGCAGGCAGTCGGGTTGCGCGCTCATAGGCGGCGAAACAGCCGAGATGCCCGGTTTTTACAGCGTTGGCGAGTACGACATTGCGGGTTTCTGCGTAGGCATAGTGGATAAAAATAAGGCGATTACGGGAGAGAAGATTTGCGAGGGCGACGTGCTTGTGGGGTTACAGAGTAGCGGCATACACAGCAACGGATTTTCACTTGTGAGAAAGCTGTTCGGCGAAGACGCCAAAACGCTCGACAAATTCGAGCCGCGCCTTAACAAGACTTTGCTTGAAGAAGTGCTTACTCCTACGCGCATTTACGTTAAGACCGCGCTTAACCTAATAGCAAACCATGAAATAAAGGGAATCGCTCACATAACGGGCGGCGGATTTATAGAAAACGTGCCGCGCATGTTCCCCGATGGCATAGGCTGTGAAATCGACTTGCATTCGTACAACCGTTTGCCGGTGTTCGACTTACTGAAAGAAAAATCGGGATTGTCCGATACCAAACTTTGCAATACTTTCAATATGGGCATAGGTTTGGTGCTTTGCGTGCCCGCAAGCGAGGCAAGCAACGTAATAAAGTCCGCCGAAGCTCTCGGAGAAAAGGCGTATCTTATAGGCAAGACGGTTAAAGGCAAAGGCGTTACTCTTTTGGGTGCGGATAAATAATGGCGGCACGCAAAAAAAATCTTGTTGCGCTTGTGTCGGGCGGCGGAAGTAATCTTGCCGCAATAATGGACGCAATCGACCGCGGCGAAATAAACGGCGAAATCAAAGCCGTGATTTCGTCAAACGCCGAGGCGTACGCCTTACAGCGCGCTTCGTCGCGCGGAATCGAAACGCATGTGTGTTCGGTATCGATATACAAAAGTCACGAGGCGCGCGACCGCAAAATACTCGAAATTTTAAACAGACACAAAGCCGACTACGTTTTGCTTGCGGGATACTTAGGCATAATATCGCCGTTTCTTATAGAAGAATATCGTAACAGAATAGTTAATATTCACCCTGCGCTTTTGCCCAAATTCGGGGGCAAAGGCTTTTTCGGTATTCACGTACACGAGGCGGTGCTTGCGGCGGGCGAGAGCGAGAGCGGAGCAACCGTGCACTTTGTAGACAGCGGCACCGATACGGGACTTATAATCGCTCAGGGCAAAGTAAAGGTTGAAAGCGGCGACACTCCGCACGACTTGCAATCGAGAATACTCGATAACGTAGAACACAAACTTTTTCCGCACGTGGTTAAGCTTTTGTGCGACGACAAAATACGGGTAGAAAACAACAAAGTTATTATAGAGAATTAAAAAGGAGAAATATATGAAAAAAAGAGCACTTATAAGCGTAAGCGACAAAACGGGCGTGATTGAATTTGCGCGCGAGCTTATCGGTTTGGGGTATGAAATTATATCCACGGGCGGCACGGCGAAAACGCTTACGGCGGCGGGTGTGAGCAACATAGGAATAAGCGACATAACGGGGTTTCCCGAGTGCCTTGACGGGCGCGTGAAAACTTTGCACCCTGCGGTTCATGCGGGTTTGCTTGCGCGGCGCGACGTTCCCGAGCATATGGAGCAGCTTAAAAAGCTTAATATAAACACAATAGATATCGTGGCGGTGAATTTGTATCCTTTTAAGCAGACGATATTAAAAGAGGGAACAACCTTAGAGGAAGCAATCGAGAATATCGACATAGGCGGACCTACCATGATTCGCAGCGCGGCTAAAAATTACCGCGACGTGTGCGTGGTTGTAGACCCCGCCGACTACTCGGAAGTTGTAAAACGTCTTAAAGAAAACACGCTCGACGTAGACTTTAAGTTCGGACTCATGTATAAAGTTTTTCAGCATACTGCGGTTTACGACACCATGATTTCAACATATATGCGCGAAAAGCTCGGACTGAGATTCCCCGACAGCATAACCTTTGCCTACGAGAAAAAGCAAGACATGCGCTACGGCGAAAACCCTCAGCAAAACGCGGCGTTTTATGCCGAGGCTTTGCCGGTGGCGGGTTCGCTGTGCAACGCCGAGCAGATTCAGGGCAAGGAACTCAGCTACAATAATATAAACGATACGAACGGCGCACTCGACTTACTGCACGAGTTTTCCGAAACCGCGGTTGTGGCATGCAAGCATGCAAACCCCTGCGGAGTGGGACTCGGCAAAACCGTTTGCGAGGCATACAAGGCGGCTTACGAGTGCGACCCCGTAAGCATATTCGGCGGAATAGTTGCGGTAAACCGCACGGTAGACGCCGATACGGCAACCGAAATGGTTAAAATATTCCTTGAAATAGTTGTTGCTCCCGACTTTACCGCCGAGGCGCTCGAAATATTCAAGAGTAAGCCGAATTTGCGCGTTCTCAAACTTGCCGACATAAATGCGGAGCGCGGCAAAAACGCGTACGACATGAAAAAGGTTTACGGCGGACTTCTTATTCAGGACAGAGATACTACTTTGTTTAACAGCGAGGACGTTAAAACAGTTACAAAGCGCAAACCCACAAAAGAGGAATTAAAACAGCTCGAATTTGCTTTTAAAGTGGTTAAGCACGCAAAGAGCAACGCAATCGCCATAGCAAAGGATAATCGTGCAATAGGCGTGGGCGGCGGACAGACCAACCGCATTTGGGCGGCTAATCAGGCAATCGAGCATGCTGGCGAGCGCGTAAAAGGCGCGGTGCTTGCTTCCGACGCATTCTTCCCGTTCCCCGACTGCGTAGAAGCCGCGGCGGCTGCGGGCATTACCGCTATTATCCAACCGGGCGGCTCGGTGCGCGACAACGAAAGTATCGACGCATGCGACAAGTACGGTATTGCCATGATATTTGTGGGGCAACGCCACTTCAAGCATTAGGCGGCGCATACGGGCGCATCTTAACGCTACGTGTTCGTTGCCCACTCGGTCACGTACGCAAAGTACGCTCCCACGCGGGCAACGCCCCTGTTGCGTTAATCTGCAACCCGTCTGCGCCGCCTTAAAGGTAAATGTCATACGGGCGCATCTTAACGCTACGTGTTTGTTGCCCACTCGGTCACGTATATCCGTATACGCTCTCGCGCGGGCAACGCCCCTGTTGCGCCAATCCGCAACCCGTCTGCGCCGCCTTAAAGGCGGAACCGCACAAATAACAAAAAATTACCCGACCTTAATTATCCCCTGACTTGGGCGGATTAAAAGGGAGTGGGATTAAAAGGAAAAAATCATGAAAAAAAACAACGTACTTGTAGTGGGCGGCGGCGGCAGAGAGCACGCCATTGTTTACGCCCTTAGCAAAAGCAAACAGGTGGGCAAACTGTACTGTATTCCCGGTAATGCGGGCATTTCGGAACTTGCCGAGTGTCACGGCGATATCAAAGCCACCGACATAGACAAAATAACCGACTTCGTAACGAGTCACCCCGACATCGAGCTTACGGTAGTTGCGCCCGACGACCCGCTTGCAATGGGGCTTGTAGACAGATTGGAGGCGGCGGGAAAGCGCGCTTTCGGACCGCATGCAAACGCCGCGATTATCGAGGCGAGCAAGGTGTTTTCCAAAAATCTGATGCGCAAATACGGCATACCCACAGCCGAGTATAAGACTTTCGAAAATTACGAAGATGCGAAAAAATACGTAGAAACCTGCCCGATTCCCACGGTTATAAAAGCCGACGGACTCGCGCTCGGCAAGGGCGTTATTATTGCAAATACAAGGCAGGAAGCGCGAGACGGCTTAAAGGAAATAATGCTTGATAAAGCGTTCGGCGCGGCGGGCGCAAGCGTTGTTATAGAAGAATTTTTAAGCGGATTCGAAGTGAGCGTGCTTGCATTTACCGACGGCGAAACGGTTATACCCATGGCGTCGAGTCAAGACCATAAACGCGCGCACGACGGCGACACGGGTTTGAATACGGGCGGTATGGGCACATTCAGCCCGCAGGACAAATACACCGAGGCTATGGCGGCAACCGCAATGCAAACGGTGTTTCTGCCCACGGTGCGCGCTTTAAAGCAAGAGGGCAGACCGTTTAAAGGAGTGCTGTACTTCGGACTTATGGTAACGGACAACGGCATAAAAGTGCTCGAATACAACGCCCGTTTCGGCGACCCCGAGGCGCAGGTGATACTTCCTCGGTTGCGTAACGACGTTTACGACGTTTTCAACGCATGTATAGACGGAACGCTCGATAAAGTGGATTTGCAGTGGGATAAGCGTGCCGCGGTATGCGTGGTTGCGGCGTCGGGCGGCTACCCCGAAAAGTATGAAAAAGGCAAGGTTATTACGTTCGGAAAACTCGACCCCGATATAATCGTGTTCCATGCGGGAACGGCGTTCGACGGCGCGGGCAACACGGTTACAAACGGCGGACGCGTTTTGGGCGTAACCGCGCTCGGGAGCGATTTGTCGGAAGCCAAGAAAAAGGCATACGAGAACATAAAAAGAATTTCGTTCGAAGGCATGTTTTATCGCAGCGACATTTGCAAAGACAAGTAAATCCGCCGCATTAAAATGAAAGAAGAAAATAAAACCGAATTGAAAATAGAATTCGATTTAAAGGGAGCGGATATCGATGCTCCCGATATGGAAACGAATTTAACCGATTTGATAATCGTAAAACCGCAATCGGAAGATGAACCGCAATACAAAGCGGAACGTATTCCGCATGAAATCAGAGGAACCGTAAAATGATTAAAAGACTGTATGTAGAGAAAAAAGAAGGACTTCGCCACTCTGCCGACAAAGTGAAGTCGGACATCAAGGGCGTGCTCGGAATCGACGCGGAATTTGTGCGCGTTCTGCTTAGGTATGATATAGAGGGACTCGACGGCGACGACTTCGAGCGTGCGGTTACAACTGTGTTTTCCGAGCCTCCGGCAGACGTCGTGTACCGCGAAGAACTTCCCGAACTCGGCGGCGAAACAATCATTTCGGAATATTTGCCGGGGCAGTACGACCAACGTGCCGACAGCGCGGCGCAGTGCGTGCAGATGCTCACGCTTAAACCTCAGCCGATAATCAAGTGCGCAACTGTTTACGTAATAGGCGGAATCACGGCGGCGCAGAAAGAAAAAATAGCGTCGTATTTAATAAACCCCGTGGAGTCGCGCATAGCCAAAGCGGAAAAGCCGAATAGTTTGCGCGAGGAATACGCACAGCCTCCCATGCCGAATCTCGTAGAAGGATTTCTCGATTTTACGCAAGATGAGATTAAGGCGTATCACGCCAAGGTGGGTTTTGCCATGAGCGTTGCCGATTTGGAGTTCGTGCAGGCGCATTTTCGCAATCAATTCCGCAATCCCACCGAAACCGAGCTTAAAGTTATCGACACATATTGGTCGGACCATTGCAGACACACTACCTTTTTGACTCACTTGCAGTCGGTTAAAATAAAGAGCGAAAACCCCGCGCTTCAAAAGGCGTACGAAACATACTTAAAGCTGTTCAACGAGCATCACGGCGGGCGCGCGGACAAATATCCGTCGCTTATGGATATTGCCACAATAGGCGTGCGCGAGCTGCGCAAGCAGGGCAAGCTCGATAACCTCGATGCTTCCGACGAAATCAACGCGTGCTCGATAAAGGTTACCGCCGAGGTGGACGGCAAGAGCGAGCAGTGGCTTGTAATGTTCAAAAACGAAACTCACAACCATCCCACCGAAATAGAGCCGTTCGGCGGCGCGGCAAC
>CAMUAL010000055.1 GCA_947086925.1 uncultured Clostridia bacterium | reverse complement strand
CATTATGTGCAGTTGAAATGACATTATGTGCAGTTGAAATGACATTATGTGCAGTCGAAATGACATTATGTGCGGATTGTAATTCAAAGCGTAGCCGAGGAATAATTTACTCCAAAACGGGCTGAATATTTACCATGCCGTTTTCGGCTACCACTTTCGAACGCCCTATCGGTACTATAAAGAAGTACCTTACGGTGTTTTTCTTGTCCGCGCCCGGCATATTTAAATGTATTGTTATGTTGGCATGCGCGTCTATCATAAATTCGCAACCGCCAACCGAATCGGTAAAATTGCGCACCACAAACTTTCCGCCCTCGCCGCGGAACACGTTTACGTCGTCCTGTATAAGCATTGTGGAAAAATCGTTTACCTCTATGCTGTAAGTGCGCCCGAGCATTTTAAAGTTGCTTAATGAGTGGTCGCCCGCAACAAACGTGCCGAAACGCAACGAATCCGTTTTAAGGTCGGAACGGAAATATTCCAAATCGATAAGTTCTTGCAAACCTATCATCGCAAGCATGTTACCGTGCGCCGACAGATACTCTTTTGCCTTGTAACGCTTGCCGTTAGGCAAATAAAGCGAATAGTTTTCAACATTGTCACTCTCGTTATTCTGCCAAAGACGCGCCGACTTGTATGCAACCATACCTGCGATTTCGTCGAGTCCGTAGCGGCACAAACCGTGATAAATAATATAGTTTACATAAGGCACAATACTGCCCCTATACTGTAAATACGGCGGATTTCGGTGTCCGTTGTTGGTTGGCTTGCCTTTAACCCCGTACTCGCGGTTGTTTACGCTGAGCGTAGGAACAATGTAATTGCCCCAAAAACGCATGTTATCGGTAAGATTGTTTATGAGCGCGCCGAGCTTAATCGGAGTATCCACCGCACCCGCAATAAGCGGATAAAAGCTGTTCGCGCCGTAGCTGTTCGCCCATTGCCCCGTTACGTAGCTTTCCATGTAAATGCCTTCGTCATCATTCCAAAAAAGGTCGTTTATAACCTGAATCAAATCACGGCGGGCGCGGGCATATTTAACCTCGTCGGCAAGCGAAAACATACATGCCATGCGCTCCAATATATCAAAAGCAAGAAGTTTAAGACACGTGAGGTCAAGACTGTACATCTGCATTGTGTTGTACTTTTCTTTAAGCGGCGAATCCGTCCACTTGTACGCTATCTCCTTTTTATCCGAGCCGCACACAATAGGTTTGGGGTCGGGCGGATAAAGCGCGGCAAGCTTTTTATACAGCCTAATCATTTCCGATTTTTCCACCGAATGGGCATACACGTGCCATACGGCAAGCACTGCCATAACTTTGTCTTCAACGGTATAATTGAGCTGATTTGCCGCTTTATCGATACCCGTAAGACACCCCAAAACGGCACAGCAGTTTTCTTCGAGTCCGCGAATATCGAAATGCGCGTTAAGCACCGAGCGTTGCGGCGAATAAATTTCGGTAAATAAATACGGATAATATATGCGCGACCAAAGCACCGAGTTAAACATGCGTTCGGCGGGTGCGCCGAGCATTCCAGTGCCCATTGTTTTGTTTACGCCGTATCGAAGCTCCGCCGTTTCGATTTGCTTTATTATTTTGTCCATACGAGGAATATCCGCGTTGAAAATCTTTTCGTCGCCCACGGCGGCGTATATATAAACGCTTTGCTGATTTTTGTTTATAACAAACTCCATTATCGCTTCGTTAAAAGCTCCGTTTGCGCTGTCTCCCGGCTTATTAAAGCTCTGTGCCATAAAATACTCGCGCTCGTCTTCCGACTCGCTGACAGCCAAATAACGGTCTTTAAACACGGCATTACCGTCGCCAAGCGAAATACTGCCGGGAATTACCGCCACATAAGGACATCTTCCCTGCACGTTTTCGCCCTCTATGCTAAGCTCGCTGAACGCGGGATAAAGCGGATAAAAAATTACGCGCACGCGCATTTTTTTGCGCGCGGAAACCTGCAAAATTATTCCTTGCTCGTTGTGTTTAACCCACTTGACGCTAAGCGCGCCGCTTGCAAAGTGAGCAAAGCTTCCATCGGCGGTATTTGCGCAACTCGAACTTAAATTGTTTACGAAGTCGTCGTTATCAAGCCATTTTTTTCCGTCGAAACAACATACTTTTATACCCCACATAGAGCCGTACTTGCCTACAAGCATTGCGCCGTTGATTGCGGCATAATCGTACCCTACTCCCTGAATATAATGTCTCGGGTAATTATCGTCCGAAACGGCGGGACCTTCCTGCTTTTCCTCGTAAAACTTATCGTTAAACGGCGGTCGGAACGCGAATCCGTATTCTTTATTTATATAACGCATTTACTCCTCCCCAATCAGTACAACAGCCTTGCGTTAGACGGCAAGTTAAGCGCAACGTCGTTGTTTCCTTTTACCGCAAATTCAAGCGGCTTCAAGGTTACGTCGGGCACAAGGTATATGCGCTTATTTTTCCACTCGTTTGCACACACCGACGAAAAGTATCTGCTTGTAAACATATGCTCGATTACATTTGCGTTTACCGTAACCACGGCGTTTGTACAGCTTTTTTCGGCAAACAGCTTTTTTATAGCCGCTTTAAGCTTTCGCGATATGTAATCGCCGTTGGGCGTGTATCCCGTTCCGTTGCAGTGACTGCAAGATGCGAGAAGCTTGGTGTGAAGCGGCTTACCTACTTTTTTGCGCGTAATTTCCACAAGCCCCAAACCTGTCATATCCATAACGCGCGTTTTAATTCTGTCGCGAATAACCTCGTTTCTGAGTGCGTCGACCACCGCGTTTTTATGCTGTTCGTTAAGCATATCTATAAAATCGACTACTATAATTCCGCCGATATTGCGAAGTCTGAGCTGACGTGCGATTTCTTTCGCCGCCTCTAAATTTGTAATGTAAACCGTTTCTTCACGGTCGAAACCATTGGTAAAACTGCCAGTGTTTACGTCGATGGACGTAAGTGCTTCGGTGCGGTCTATAACCAAACTTCCGCCGCTTGGAAGCATTACCTTGCGCTCTAATAACTTATCAACCTGTGAGCTTATTCCGAACACGTCCCATATGTCGTAATCGCTTTCGTAAAATTCCACCTTGTGTTGAAATTCCGAGTCCATTTCTTTAAGCCACGTTTTAAGCCGTTTAACTGTGTTTATGTCGTTGCACACTATGCGCTCTACGTCGTTGCTCAACATGTCGCGCACGGCTCTGTAAACAAGGTCGCCTTCGCTGTAAAGTAAGCATACCCCCTGCGACGCGTTAAACGCCGCGTTGATTTTTTCGTATAATGCCTGCATGCGCTTGATTTCCGCCAAAATATCGCTCTTTTTTGCGTCGATACAAGCCGTTCGGGCAATAAGGCCACCGCCCCGAGGCTTGTTTTTCGTAAGTATTTTAGTAAGCATTTCGCGTTGCGGAACATCGGTTATTTTATTGGATACGCCAACGAAATCGATATTAGGCAAAAAAACTATATATCTTCCCGGAAGCGAAATATTCGAAGTAAGACGCGCACCCTTTTGCCCGACTTCTTCTTTTGTTACCTGCACCATTAAATAGTCGCCCGCCTTTTCGGCAAGCGCGCCCGGTACTACGTTTTTCAAGTCGGTTCGGTCGTCGAGAGTTTCACCCACATACAAAAATCCGTTTCGAGCAAGTCCGATATTGACAAACGCGGATTCGAGTCCTTGCAAAACATTTTCCACTTTGCCCTTATAAATGTTGCCCGTCAAACGGTTGGTCTCTTTGTAATCTAAGTGAAATTCTATAAGCTTACCGTCCTCGATAAGAGCGGCACTCGACATATAAGATTCCACATCAATCAAAATAGAACGCTTCAATAGTTACTCCCAAAAAGTATTTTATCCAAATCGTTTTCGTTACAATCGTACATATTTGTTTTTAAAATGTCATACCCGCAACCCCATCCGTAAACGCCGCTTAAAAAGTTTACCAAACGGTCGGCGCGCAAATTGGCGTTGCCGCACCCGAGCCGCATTTTTACCGTTTTATCGTCGGCCGCTTTGATAAATCCGATAAGCGACTTTACATCTTTACGGCACTTTTCTCCTTTTGCCGTATATTCGATAACGCATTCGGGCTGTTCCGAAAAATGTTCGACAACCTTTAAATCCGGTATTATGTCACGCATAGTAACCGTATAATCGGCAAAACGCATGATTTTTGCGATATTCGGGTCTTTTTCCGCCGCGACTGCCGCCGTTAGTCGCAGTCCGCTCGGCAAAGATTTGTTTATGCGCGAAACAAATTCGTCGGGCTGTTCGTTTACATAAACGCAGAAATATTCGCACTCGCTTTCCGTTCCGATAGGAAGCGGCTGACCGAAAAATATCTTCATATGAGGGTTAAAGCCTTCGCTGTACTCCGCGTTTGCGCCTATTCGGCGTATTCCCATAGTGATTGCCCGCAAAGTATCGAGGTGCGGAACAAACGCGGCATTATTAAGACGCGTATATTTGCATATCAACATTTTTTCGCACCTCCTATGCAGTTGGCGTCAAATGCCGATTTGTATTCGCGGTTGATTCCGCAGTTATTGCACCCCTTGCGGCAGTCGCGCGTAAGCTCGCCCCTACGAGACTTTTCCCGCTCTTTCATTAAAAATTCGCGCGATATGCCCGTTTCTATTCTCTCCCACGCAAGCGGCTCGGTAAGACTTTGCGCACCGCAATAATCGTCGGGACTTACACCGCATTTATCAAACGCCGCCATCCACTTATCGTAATCGAAATATTCCGTCCAACTGTCGAATATGCAACCGGAATCATACACGGCTTTTATTACGCCGTTCATACGTTCGTCGCCTCGCGCAAGCGTTGCCTCTATGCGTGAAGTTTTGCCGTCGTGGTAGCTGTACTTTACGTTTAGCGGCTTTAACAAACTTTTCATAAAATTCTGCCTGCGCTCTATTTCATCAAGCGAAATCTGTTCTTCCCACTGAAAAGGAGTAAACGGTTTGGGAACAAAAGTGGAAGTCGAAACTCCGAGCGACAGTTGTTTGCGTGACGTAGCATGTATTTTATAGCAATATTTTATCTTTTTTACCACGTCCGCTATTCCGCGAAGGTCGTCGTCGGTTTCGGTGGGCAGTCCCAACATAAAATATAATTTAACCGTATGATACCCTTTTTCGAATGCGTATCGGCAAGACGTTAAAATATCTTCCTCGGTTACGTTCTTGTTTATAACGTCGCGAAGCCGTTGAGTTCCGGCCTCGGGAGCAAACGTCATAGAACTGAGCCGACCAGACGCTACAAATTCGGATTCGAAACTGTCGACGCGAGTGCTCGGAAGCGAAATATTAACATGCCGTTCGTCGCAAAGCGGCTTTATTTCGGCAAGCAGTTCCCTAAGACACGGATAGTCGCAAGTCGAAAGACTTGAAAGAGTGATTTCGTCGAATCCGTTGTTATCTATAAGCTCGCGCGTATATTTTTTGAGAGTTTCCGGCGTGCGCTCGCGCACAGGGCGGTAAATCATACCCGCCTGACAAAAGCGACAGCCGCGCGTACACCCTCTGAAAATCTCCAATACCGCTCGATTGAAAACCGCCTCTATGTTTGGAATCTGCACTTTTGTGGGAAAAAATGCCGCCTCCAAGCTGTCTATAACCGCTCTGCGCACCTTACCTGTGCTTACATCGGGCACGAACATACCGTCGATTTCGGCAATTTCGGATAGAATTTGCGAACGGGATTTGCCGCATTTTTTACCGTTTACCATAACGTCGGCAAGTCTGCTTATCGCTTCCTCACCGTCACCGATACTGAAAACGTCGATAAATTCGGTGAGCGGCATAGGATTAACCACGCACGGACCGCCCGCTATTACTATGGGGCAATTTTCGTCGCGGTCGCGCCGCATAACGGGAATATTCCCCAAATCGAGCATGGCAAGCACGTTTGTATACGACATTTCGTATTGCAGACTAAACCCCACGGCGTCGAAATCGCATACGGGCGAATGAGTTTCCTGACTGAAAAGCGGCATATTGCGCCGTTTAAGTTCATCAACCATATCCACCCAAGGCATATAACAACTTTCGCACGCGGTATCCTTACGGTTATTCAGCATATAATACAGAATTTTTATTCCGAGATTGCTGTGCGCCATTTCGTATACGTCGGGAAAGCACATCAAAAAACGCAATTCGGGATTTTCCTTGATTTCGGGCGTGTTAAATTCGCCGCCGCAATAACGCGCCGGCTTATCTACCGTAAGCAATAAATCTTTTATAGCCGGATTCATTGACACCCCATAAGCTC
>CAMUAL010000054.1 GCA_947086925.1 uncultured Clostridia bacterium | reverse complement strand
ACGCCGGGCAAATCCTTCACTCTGCCTCCACGAATCAGCACGACGCTATGTTCTTGCAGATTGTGCCCTATACCGGGGATATAAACCGTACCTTCCATCTTGTTTACAAGACGTACCCTTGCAATTTTACGAATTGCCGAGTTGGGCTTTTTGGGGGTGGTCGTGGTTACCGACAAGCATACTCCGCGCTTTTGGGGGTTGTTGTCGAGTATGGGACTAAGCGACTTAAACACGGGTTTCTCGCGACCTTTCCGTATAAGCTGGTTAATCGTAGGCATTATTACTCTACCTCCTTTTTCAAGTAGTCTTGCCCGCCCGATAAAAACAAATTCTTTTTATAAGGCAGGTCTTTGTTTACGTGCCGCGCTTGCGCTCTTTCAGGCAAAAAGCGCGCAAACAAACACAAGCGCACACCTTTTCAGTATGCGCTATAATATTTTAGCACACGGAGCAACCCACGTCAACTGTTTTGACAACATATTTTAACTTGTCGTTACCCATCTCGGCAATAAGAAAATCCCGCCGTAAGCGGGTTTTATGCACTTATTGCTTTTCATATATATACTTTTTTATTTAAGCGTAAGATTGCGGAAATAGTCTATTTGACAAATACGCACACTGCCCGAGGTGCGAGCGCGGAATGAAAACTGCAAACTGCGTATGCGCGACAAAAAAGTTCGGTTGATTTCGCCGCAAGATAAATCGACGGGGCAAGTAAGGTCTAACGTAATAATGTTTGTGCCGCTTGACATGGCAATGTCGCCTCTGCCGAATTCGGAAACGGGCACACATAGGCACAGTTTTCCGCACGACGTTATAAAGTGCATACCCGAAAACGTCAGGTCGGCGTTCGTTTTGAATTTTATTTTCAACGCCTCGTAAGGCGAAAGGTCGGCGTTCTGAAAAGGCGCGTTAAGCTCGGGAGATATTCCGCACATGTAATCGGTTTCCGGGTCCGGGTCGAAAAACAGCCGAGGCTCGCCGCTTGCCATGCGCACGTTTGCTTTGTCTGACGAAAACACGTCGCCGCCGTGCCACGCATGTTTTTCTTTTTTTACCGTCCCGCATACGTTCTCCGACGCTGATTCTTTTTTTACCGTTATATGTTCGCCGCAATCGAGCTCGCATGCGATTTTGCGCTCGCTTAAAAGCATTGCCAAAACAGGCTCGTACACGCGCGGATTTTCCGCGCCGAATCGAAACGGAGGCACAGCATTGCCTTTACCGTCGGTTAGGTTACCTATATTGCCGTAATGAAAATCGGCGTAGCCCACCCCCATGGGATTGCGAAGTCCCTTATGCGCAAGGTGAACGGAATAGTCCGAAACGATTTGCGCCTGTGCGGGATAAAACACGCCGCGCTCGTCGTATACGTAAAATCCGGTCGCCTTGTTTTGCGCGCAACGCAAAGGCGACTCGGCAAGAAAAGAAATACTCGAAGTGAGCGTGCCGATTTTCACGCTTTTTAACGCGGGAGCGTTTTTATGCGAATCTCCGCCGCCGCGCACGGGCTCGGCTTTTTCACAATCTTCGTTTGCCTTTTGCATGGTTATCCCCTTTTTATGCACATATTGCGACAAGGCAAACTAATTATAAATCAAGACCCCCCCCCGTCAACCGAATCGGGGCAATTTATCCGTTTTTTTCGTTTTCGGCGCGAATTTTTGCATTTTTTGTTTTTTTACTTATGCACATTGCCGAGTTTTACACATAATTGTATTTTTTCCGATACGCAATAAACAGCACGACCGAAACTACGGTTGCGCAAATTTCGGTAGCGAGCATTGCCCACCAAATTCCGTCTACGCCGAATATCGCGGGCAATATAAACACAAAGGCAATCTGAAAAACAAGTGTGCGCAAAACCGACAACACGGCTGAAATCAAACCGTTATTAAGCGCGGTAAAACAGCGGTTAGCTTCGTCCTTCTCTCCCTTGCCTATAAGCATCGAAACATACGCAGTCCCGCCCGTTCCTATCATAAAGCCGAATCCGCCAAAAATCATTATAACGGGCATAATAAGATTCACTGCGGCAAACGGCGTTTTGCCGACAAAATTCGACACGAAAAACCAGTCTATTACCGTGTAAACGGAAGTAACAACCAACATAATCACCGACGGCAAAACAAAACCGAACAGTTTTCTGTAATTGAAATGATCCGAAATCCGCACTTTCATATTTTTTCCGTTTTGCTTGTACGTTAAGCAATTTCCTCCTTTATAGAAAATGCGCCCGATTATTTTTACATAACCGAGCGCACCCGACATCTTCTCCGACAAATGACTGCTGCGGCAGTCTGCCCTCCGATAATCATTGGATTTTTATTGCATGTAAGACCGACTTACATTATTACTATTATAGTTAATATATATGATTGTCAACCGTTTTTACGGCGAATATTTTTTTTATTTTACATACGATTTTATGCCGTTATACAGCCTATCGAGTCCGTCGAGCAAAACGGATTCTGGACACGCCGCGTTCATGCGCAAAAATGTTTTTCCGTTGCCGCGGTACTGTGCGCCCGACGACAAATACAGTCCCGTATGCTTGCGTATAAATGCGGCAAGCGAGTCGGAATCGTCGGCAACAGCCGCGCAATCAATCCACAGTAAATAAGTCGCATGTTGCTCGGTAAGTTTAAGCATGGGAAGCTTTTCCGCTATAACCCGAGCCGCCGTTTTCTTATTGCGCGTTAAATAGGCGCGAAGTTCATTGAGCCATTCGCCGCCCTTATTAAAAGCCTCCGCGGTTGCGATTGCCGCAAAGCAGTTGGGTTCGGCAACCTCGTCGCTGTTAAGCCCTCGCACTGCTTTATTTCGCAAAGCGGCGTCGGGAATTACTGCCGCCGCACATTGCAACCCCGCAATGTTAAACGCCTTGCTTGCGGATATGCAGGTAACGGAATTAAGACATTCGCTCCCCGCCGATAAATACGGCACGTAAGAATACCCGTCGTCGGTAAGGTCGCAGTGAATTTCGTCACTGAGCAGAGTTACGCCGTGCTTATTGCACAGTCTGCCTATTTCGGCAAGTTGCTCGCGCGTGTGAATATTCCCCGTGGGATTGTGCGGATTGCATAAAATCATCATGGTGGAAAGAGGGTCGGATAGCTTGCTTTCCAAATCCTCGAAATCGATTGAGTATCTGCCGTTTTCGTAGCGCAGAGGGTTTTCGAGAACCTGTCGCCCCGCATTTTCCACCGAGTGGAAAAATATGTCGTACACGGGAGTTTGTAAAACCACCTTATCGCCGTGATTCGTCACGCGCTTGACTATGCTCGAAATTGCGGGCACAACACCCGTGCAAAAGCATATCCACTCTTTTTTTATCGCAAGTCCGTGCGCGGTTTTCCACCGTTTTATTATAGAGTCGTAAAATTCGTCGGGGACTTCGGAGTAGCCGAACACTCCGTGCTCCGCCCGCTTTATTATCGCCTTTGTAACTTCGGGGGCGGTGGCGAAATCCATGTCGGCAACCCACATAGGAAGCTCGCCCGCTCCGACGTTCCATTTAAGCGAATCCGTATTCCGTCTGTTTATAACCGTATCGAAGTCGTACTTCATGCCGATTCCTTTTTATTCCGTTTTGCGTCACGGCAGATTATAACCGTAAGGTCGGGATTTACCCTGTCTTTCTGTATAATAAGCTCGCCTATTTCCGACGCCTCGATTCGTCCCGACGTAGGATTAAGCACACTGTCTATTTTGTTCGTTATGTCGGCTTGCACGCTCGAATATTCAAACGCAAGAGTGGTGTTAAGCAGTTTACAGTTCTTCATTATAAGATTGTTTATGTAACACATGCCCTGCAAACTCTCTACCGTGCAGTTTATAAGAGTCAGATTTTGCGCGTTCCACCCGAGGTATTCGCCCGAAATAAACGAGTCGTAAACCGTCACGTTTTTGCTGTTCCAAAACGCGTCTTTGGTGAGCATTTTCGCATTGCGTATTACGACGTTCTCCGCGCCGTCGAACGCATAGTTGCCCGCAAGATTAAAGCCGTCCGCGGTTAAATCGCTTGCGTTCATGGCGAAATAATCGCCCTTTGCCGCCGTCACGTTTTTAAGCTTTACGCGCCGGCAGTTCCAAAGCGTTTCCTGCGCGTTTACGAAAATTGTGTTTTCCGCATATATATTTTCCGAGCGTCTGAAAGTTTTGGGGGCTTCTATTATTCCGTTCTTGAACACTATATTATCGGTGTACCAAATCCCCGCCCGCGCCGTTTCGAACAGCGTGCAATTATCCGCCGTTACGTTTTTACAGTACCACAGCGGATATTTCCACTTAAACATACACCCGCTTAACTCAATATTTTCGCTTTCCTTCAAAGGTGATTCGCCGTTCTCGAAAGTGCAATCCGCCACCCTTAAATTTTTACTTGCAAACAGTGCGCGCTCACCCGTAAGCGCTCTTTCCTTTATCTCTTGCATTATTACCTTTCCCTCTCGTTTTTTAACATTATAACACAGGTTGATAATTTCGTAAAGTTAAAAAAACGGTTTTCTTCCACCATAGAAAAAACCGCCCGTTAGAAAAGTGCGTTCCGTCGTTTCTGCCGCATAGGCTAACCCTCTTTTTATATTGAATTGCGAACTGTCGATTCTCGTTTCGTTTACAATGTCATAGCACAAATCGTCAAAATCGCTTTTGCCGCCGAACAGGAAAATTCTCACGCCGTCCTCTATCGCCTTTTCGATTTCCGTTCTCGTTCTTGCTATAAGGTCTTCCGTTATATCGACGGCGGAATGTCCGAAACACGAACAAGTTTTTTCAACCGTTGCCATTTTATGCCATTGGCACAACATTCAATTTTTGTCGTTGGTTCGAATCCTGTTTTTAATTAAAACAAGCCAAAAGGCAGTAGTCAAAATCAAAAATACCCGATTTTACTCAAAATCACAATTATCAAAATCACAATTATAGTATGATAAAGCCCGAAAACGGAAGTTTTCGGGCTTTGTGTAGTAGGACAGTAGTTTTATCCTACAAATATGGTCGAAGTGGCGAGACTTGAACTCGCGGCCTCTTGGTCCCTAACCAAGCGCGCTACCAAACTGCGCTACACCTCGATAAATGCTAAAATATTATACTATACACTTTTGATAATGTCAAGAGATTTGCGGGCAGGTGTAAAGAGTATTTTTGCGATACGCGTTTTTCGTTTGTTGTTCTTCTATGATATTATATAACTTTACGCGAGCAAATGTTCTCGGCAACGAAACGGGATGTTTGCCGCAAGCAAATAAATAAAAAACGGGGATATATCGGATTTTCACACAAAAACAAACCAAAATCCGCATTTTTCGTTTGTTGCATTTTGTCGCATTTAGGTGGATTTTCCCGAATAAATTTTTCGCTGTCAAAAGACGATTTAACTCGTCAAATTAACCGATTCTTCGACAATGATTATTATTGCGTGCCAAAACTCGGGCGTTGTATAATACTCTCGGAAAATAAAATAAAGGAACAAATTACACAATGAAAACACGAATTATGTTGGTTGATGACAATGACGAACTGCTCGAAAGCTTAAAAGAATTCTTTTCCGCCGATTCCGAAACAGAAATAGCGGCGGTGGCGAAAAGCGGCGAAAGCGCAATAGAAGTTTTCGGTCGCGTGCGTCCCGATGTTCTTATACTCGACCTTGTAATGCCCGGTATGGACGGATTCGAGGTTATGGAGCGCATAGAAAAGCGCGAGTGTAAAATTCTTATACTCAGCGCGCTCAGTCAGGACGCTTTTGTTACAAAGGCAATGAATTTGGGTGCGGACTACTACATGTTAAAGCCCGCAAAGCCGGAGAATATCAAAAAGCGAATAGCGGAACTCATGTCGCCCGCAACCGCCGCACCCGCCGATAAAACCGCGCCGGCAAGTTCGCGCATAAAAAACCGCTCGCTTGAAGAAAAGATAACCAACATTTTTATAACCGTGGGAATCCCCGCGCATATTAAAGGCTATCAGTTTTTACGCGAAGCGATAAAACTCGCAATCGACAATCCCGACATTATAAACAGCATAACCAAAAAGCTGTATCCGGAAGTTGCGGAAAAGTTCGACACAAGCCCCTCGAAAGTAGAGCGTGCGATTCGCCACGCAATAGAGGTTGCATGGAACCGCGGCAAGATTGAAAACATAAATTCACTTTTCGGCGTACGCGTTTACAACCACAACGAAAAACCAACGAACGGCGAGTTTATCGCGCTTGTCGCCGACAAAATGCTTTTGGAATCGGTTTGATTTTCCGCTCGTGTTAGCGCAGTGTTCGGCGGTTCAAGACACACAAGCGCATGTGTCCCCTTGTCTTAAAAGTTATAATATGCGATTGCCCGCCGCGCGCTTGACTAATTCTTCCACGCATGTTAAAATAATTCGGTAAAGTGTGTCGCCGCTTTACCGAATTTTTCTTTTATTTAAAAGTCTTTTAATTTAAATCAAAAAAACCACGCGCCCGTAGTGGAATTGGATACCATAAAGGCCTCCGACGCTAACACGCAATTCTGAGGTTCGCCAAATTATCCCCAATATGTAGTGGTTTTCGGTAGATTTACCACGCATACACCACAAGGACATAAAAATCTACACCCTAATATACACCCTGCCGTATAAATCGGTGGCGTTGTACGCTAAAAAATAATACATGCACTCGTAGTCTAACTGGATAAAATTTCGGCTTCCGACGCCGATGT
>CAMUAL010000053.1 GCA_947086925.1 uncultured Clostridia bacterium | reverse complement strand
AAGAACATAGCGTCGTGCTGATTCGTGGAGGCAGAGTGAAGGATTTGCCCGGCGTACGTTATCACATTATCCGCGGTGCATTAGACACGGCGGGTGTGGCAAAGCGCAAGCAAGCTCGCTCTAAGTACGGTGCAAAGCGCACCAAATAATTTGGGAGCAACCCCGATTAAAAAACAAAATTCATAAGGAGGTAACACACTATGCCCAGAAGAAACGGCGTACCTAAACGCGACGTTTTGCCCGACCCTAAGTACGGCAGCAAGGTTATTACAAAGCTTGTAAACCAAATAATGCTCGACGGCAAAAAGGGAACGGCGCAAGCGATAGTTTACGACGCATTCGATATTATAAAAGAAAAAATGAATCTCGAACCGCAAGACGTATTCAATCAGGCACTTGAAAACGTAAAGCCGGTTTTGGAGGTTAAGGCAAGACGTGTAGGCGGCAGCACCTATCAGGTGCCCATGGAAATCCGTCCCGAACGTCGCCAAACGCTCGCAATACGTTGGATTGTATTGTTTGCAAGAAAGCGCAGCGAAAAGACAATGAAAGAAAAACTTGCGGGCGAATTGATGGACGCATACAACAATGCGGGCGCATCGGTTAAGCGCAAGGAAGAAATGCACCGCATGGCAGAAGCGAACAAGGCGTTCGCTCACTACCGTTGGTAAAAGAGAGATACGATTATGGCAAGACAATACACTTTGGAAAATACCCGCAATATCGGCATAATGGCTCATATAGACGCCGGCAAAACGACGACTACCGAGCGTATACTTTATTATACGGGTAAAACTCATAAAATAGGCGAGGTTCACGAAGGCGCGGCAACCATGGACTGGATGGCGCAAGAGCAGGAGCGCGGCATAACCATAACTTCGGCGGCAACCACCACGCAGTGGCGCGTAGACCGCAGTGCCGGCAGCAAAGAGCCTTACACCCGCATTAACATTATCGACACCCCCGGTCACGTTGACTTTACCGTTGAGGTTGAGCGCAGTCTTAAAGTGCTCGACGGTTCGGTGGCGGTTTTCTGTGCGCGCGGCGGCGTTCAGCCCCAAAGCGAAACGGTTTGGCGTCAGGCGGACAAGTACGGCGTACCCCGCATTGCTTACGTAAACAAGATGGACCGCGAGGGCGCGAACTTCTTTAACGTAATGGATATGATGCGCACACGTCTTAAAGCGAATCCCGTGGCGATTCAGTTGCCCATAGGCGAGGCAGACACTTTTGTGGGCGTTATCGACCTTGTAACGATGAAAGCCGATATCTATAAAGACGACCTCGGCACCGTTATGGACGAAACGGATATTCCCGCCGAGCTCAAAGCGCAAGCCGACGAGTACCGCGCAAAACTTTTGGAAATAGTAGCCGAAGCGGACGACGCGCTTATGGAGCGTTACTTTGAAAACGAGGGCGCGGATTTCACGGTTGAAGAAATCAAAAAGGCTATCCGTAAGCTTACAATCGCAATGAAAATCAATCCCGTAACTTGCGGAAGCTCGTTCAAAAACAAGGGCGTTCAAAAGCTTCTCGACGCAATCGTAGACTTTATGCCCAGCCCGCTCGATATTCCCAACGTAAAGGGAACGCTCTTAGACGGCGAAACGGTAGAGGAGCGCGAAACAAGCGACTCGGCTCCGTTCTCGGGACTTGCGTTCAAGATTATGGCAGACCCGTTTGTAGGTAAGCTTGCATTCTTCCGTTGCTATTCCGGTACACTTTCGTCCGGTTCGTATGTTCTCAACTCCACCAAAGACAAAAAGGAACGTATCGGTCGTATACTTATGATGCACGCTAACAACCGTACCGAAATCGACGAGATTTACGCGGGCGACATTTGTGCGTTTGTAGGACTCAAAGACACCACAACGGGCGACACGCTTTGCGACGTAAGCAAGCCTATCGTTCTCGAATCGATGGAATTCCCCGAGCCGGTTATAAGGGTTGCAATCGAGCCCAAAACAAAGGCTTCGCAGGAAAAAATGACCATGGCGCTCGTTAAGCTCGCCGAAGAAGACCCCACCTTTAAAACCTATACCGACCAAGAAACCGGTCAGACCATTATTGCCGGTATGGGCGAACTTCATTTGGAGATAATCGTAGACAGATTACTCCGCGAGTTCAAAGTAGAGGCAAACGTAGGCAAGCCGCAGGTTGCTTACCGCGAAGCTATCCGCAAGCAGGTTGAAGTGGAAGGTAAGTACATTCGTCAGAGCGGCGGTAAAGGTCAGTACGGTCACTGTAAAATTATTATGGAACCCCTCGAGCCGGGCAAAGGTTACGAGTTCGAAGACAAAACCGTCGGCGGAAGTATTCCCAAAGAATATATTCCCGCTATCGACAACGGTATCCGCGAAGCCAAGCAGAGCGGCGTTCTTGCGGGCTATGAAACCGTTGACTTCAAAGTTACCGTTATCGACGGTAGTTACCACGAAGTCGACTCGTCGGAAATGGCGTTCAAAATCGCAGGTTCCATGGCGTTTAAAGAGGGTATGCGCAAAGCCGACCCCGTTATTATGGAGCCTATAATGCGCGTTGAAATCAACCTCCCCGAAGAATATTTGGGCGACGTTATGGGTAACGTAAGTAGCCGCCGCGGTAACCTTTTGGGTATGGAAACAATCAACGGAAGTCAGGAAATCCGCGCCGAAATTCCGCTCAGCGAAATGTTCGGTTACGCAACCGACTTGCGTAGCCGCACTCAGGGTCGCGGTCAGTACACCATGACGTTCGACCATTACAGCGAAGTTCCCCGCAACGTGGCGGAGAAGATAATAGGCGACCGCGCAAAGAAAGACTAATCGATTATGTTGCCTTAGGTGTATAACCTTTACGGCGGCATAGAACACGGCATAACGTCATTCCGAGCGAAGTCGCGGAACCTAAACAAAAAGACCTCTCCGCTACGGTCGAGGTGACATAGCAGATAAATGGTTTCACTCGCTTTTTTTACAAAAAAAGCATTAAGCTTTTTTCAAAAACGTGAAAAAAGCAAAGCAAAACATTTGAAATATTTTACCGATTGCGGTATAATATCATTGTTAATAAATAACAAAAAATAAAAAACAAAAAATTCTCAAATTTTTCGGAGGAAAATCAAAAATGGCAAAAGCTAAATTCGACAGAAGCAAGCCGCACGTAAACATCGGCACCATCGGCCACGTTGACCACGGTAAAACCACTCTTACCGCCGCAATCACCATGGCACTTGCCGCCAAGGGTCTTGCTGAAAAGAAAAAATACGACGAAATCGACTCCGCTCCCGAGGAGAAGGCACGCGGAATTACGATTAACACCGCTCACGTTGAGTATCAGACCGAAACTCGTCACTACGCTCACGTTGACTGCCCGGGCCACGCCGACTATGTAAAGAACATGATTACCGGTGCGGCTCAGATGGACGGCGCAATCCTCGTAGTTGCGGCTACCGACGGTCCCATGCCTCAGACCCGCGAGCACATCTTGCTTGCCCGTCAGGTTGGCGTTCCCAAAATCGTAGTATTCCTTAACAAGACCGACCTTGTAGACGACGAGGAACTTCTCGACCTTGTTGAAATGGAAGTTACCGAACTTTTGGAAAGCTACGGTTTCGAAGGCACCAAAATCATTCGCGGCAGCGCGGCAAAAGCTTTGGAAGCCGCTATGGCAGGCAACACCGATGCTCCCGAAATCAAACCCATTTACGACCTTATGGATACCGTAGATAAGGAAATCCCCGCTCCCGTACGCGACACCGACAAGCCCTTCCTTATGCCTGTTGAAGACGTGTTCACCATTACCGGCCGCGGCACCGTTGCTACCGGCAGAGTAGAGCGCGGACAAATAAAAGTTCAGGACCCCGTAGAAATCGTAGGTATCAAAGCTACAAAAGCAAGCGTTGTAACCGGTATCGAAATGTTCCGTAAGAGCCTTGACTTCGCTCAGGCAGGCGACAACGCAGGTATCCTTCTCCGCGGTATCGACCGTAAAGAAATCGAGCGTGGACAGGTTATCGCAAAACCCGGCACAATCACCCCCCACACCGAGTTTACCGCCGAGATTTACGTTCTTAAAAAGGAAGAAGGCGGACGTCATACTCCGTTCTTCAACGGCTATCGTCCTCAGTTCTATTTCAGAACTACCGACGTTACCGGTACCATCGAGCTTCCGAAAGGAACCGAAATGGTTATGCCCGGCGATAACATCTCTATCTCCGTTAAGCTTATAGCTCCCATTGCGGCAGAACAGGGACTCCGTTTCGCTATCCGCGAAGGCGGCCGCACCGTTGGTTCGGGCGTTGTAGCTAAAATAATCAAATAAGTTTTTTAAAGCAAAGCTTTAAAAATTACAATCAAACAAGTTTTGAGCCGATTACGTAATAACGTATCGGCTCTTTTCTGTTACCTTCGGCGGCGCATAGCACACATAAATAGCCACTACGATGTACGCCCGCACTTGGTCATGTGCGTTTAAGTACACTCCCGCGCGCGTGCGCACACTGTTGTGGCTCTCGGGCGCACTCTGCGCCGCCTTTACAACAGTGCAAGCGGCAAATTATAAATCTCAATTTGCTCGCCCCGCTGAGGCGCAAGCAAATCCCCCGCTTGATAGCGGGGGAATGAAATGGGGTGAGTAATAATATTTTTATTACCTATAATCGTCAAGACCTAAAATGTAATCGGAAGAAACGTCTAAGGCACTGCAAAGTCGTGCAAAAGTGTCAAGACGCGGCAACTTTTTCGTTGTCATGTATTGTGTTATCATTTCGGGCGATACACCCACTTTTTCCGCCAATTCGATTGTTGTATAATTGCTTCTCTTTATTTCTTCACGCAATCTATGCTTAATTATATCCATATGTACTCCTTACACTATTTTGTAACTGTTGGTTAGCAATTACTTGACAACTAACCATTAGTTAGAATAAAATTTCTTTAATTTATTTAAAGGAGTAGTATATGAAACAAGTTAAAAACGTAAACAAATGCCGCAGTTGCGGCTATTATGCCGAGCATTACATAAAAACGGCAAAAGGATTCGAAGAAGTCACGGGGTGCGGTCATTGCCTATGCCGAAATTTAAACAACGCGCAGTCGGATAAAATTATAAAGCGGTGGCTTGGTTGTGACTTTTATATTCCAAAGTCGGAGCAAATTAAAAAAGACAAAAGGGCATCGAGGAAATTCTTAGCTTGATATTGAATTATCTGCGTGAAAAATCGTCGATTCTCGAATTTGACCGAGAAAACTTTTAATTATCGTTTAAGCGTTGTCCTTAATTCTCCGTAAATTATCGCAAAAATAAAAACGAATACGCAGTCGCTTTTAAATTGACAATATCGGCACTTTGTGTTAAACTGAGTTACAATGCTTTTAAGGAGGGGTAGACGAGTGCAGTACAAAAAAGAAGCCGTGCGTGAGAAAATACTCGATGCGGCGCGAAAAGAATATATTGCAAGGGGATTCAGAGGCGGCAATATAAGCGCCATAGCCGAGAGCGCGGGTGTTCCCGTGGGGAATCTTTACCGCTACTTCGACGGAAAAACGGGCGTGCTCGACGCCATAGTAAAACCGGCTTACGAGGCTTTGCCTAAGCTTATGGGGGAGTTGCAAGAGGTGGAAATTCTCGACTCGGTAACGCTTTCGCAAACCATGCCGATATTAAGCGGCGGACTTCTCGGTTTTTTCGATATGTTCGGCGACGATATTTTAATACTTATGGACTGTTGCGACGGTACGCGCTACGAGGATTTTTCGAAGGAACTAATAGGTCAGGTGTCGCGCATAATCAAGCGCAAGTTGTATGCGGGCAACGCCGACCCCGAGCAGGAAGTGCTCTCGGAGATAATCAGCAAGGCGTTTTGCGGTTCGCTGTTCGACATTCTCAGAATGCGACTCAGTCACGAGCAAAAGCAGGCAATGGTGGAAAGACTGTTGAAATTTTACTTTTTCGAAATAGACAAGAGGAAATAAACTATGCGCAGTGCAAAAGAATTGTGGGAAAAAATGCTCACAAGCTTGGAAATAGCAATATCGAGTGCGGTCAACTTCGATGTGTGGATTAAAACATTGGAGCCGCTCAGCATAATTAACGGCAGGCTTGTTCTGATGACTCAGGGCAGCAGACAATTCGTAATCGACAAGTTTTACGATTCCATAAGCGATGCCATGCGCGAAGCCGACCCCTCTATGAACGACGTTTTGATAGTAGGCAAAGAAGACGCCGACATATACCGAGTAAAAGAAGAAGAATACGAGTCGGAAGAGCCGGAAGAAATTCCGAAGGTAGAAGCCAACGTAATAAATCCGAAGTATAACTTCGAGAATTTTGTCGTGGGAAAATCCAACCAATTTATGTATGCGGCGGCGCGCGCCGTTGCCGACGAACCGGGGTCGCGATATAATCCGCTGTTTATTTACGGAGGCGCGGGACTCGGCAAAACTCACATTATGCACGCAATAGGAAACAGCGTACGCATGAGTCACCCGCATTTAAAGGTGCTGTACGCATCGAGCGAAAAATTCGTAAACGAATTTATTGCGTCTATTCGAACCACAAAGGGCAAGAGCACCAACTTTCGCGACAAGTACCGCAACGTAGACGTGCTTATGATAGACGACATACAGTTTATAGCTGACAAATCGGGGACGCAGGAAGAACTGTTTCATACTTTCAACGACTTGTATAACAACAACAAGCAGATTATTTTAACGAGCGACCGTCCGCCCAAAGAGATATATCCGCTCGAAGAACGGCTCCGTTCGCGTTTCGAATGGGGACTTATAACCGACGTTCAGCCCCCCGATTTGGAAACGAGAATTGCGATTCTTCAAAAAAAGGCGCAAGCGGAAAAATGCAATATCCCCGTAGACGTTCTTTCCATGATGGCGGAAAAGGTGTTCGACAATATCCGAGACATGGAAAGCCTACTTAACAAAGTCATATTTTTAAGCCGTCTTTACAACGCGCCTCCGGGAGTAGAACTTGTAAAAGAGGCGTTCAAGGATTACAGCGACAAAACCGAAGAAACGGTAACCGCCGATATTATTACCGATTGCGTATGCCGATACTTTAACGTAACAAAAGAAGACCTTGTGGGCAAAAAGAAAACAAAAGAGATTGTAGAGCCGCGTCAGATTTGCTTTTATCTGATAACCGATATGCTCGCGCTTCCGCTTAAAACGATAGGCGAGATGTTTGGGGGACGCGACCACACCACAATAATGCACGCCCGCGACAAAGTAGCGGAAAAAATGCAGACCAACCAAAAAACCAAAGT
>CAMUAL010000052.1 GCA_947086925.1 uncultured Clostridia bacterium | reverse complement strand
AGTGCCGCCGCCGAGCATGCGCAAAGTAATTCCGAGCGCGATAAGCACAATTCCGCAGTATGTGGGAAAGCGATGCGACGGTTGGAAAAATTCCACCACTATGAGCATGATTCCAAGCGTAACGAGCATGAACGTGGTTACGCTCATATTTTGAAAAAGTTCAACCAAATTACGGTATAATCCTGCCGAAATCATTGCGTTATCCTTTAACGAGAGGTTGTATGGAAGTATTGTAAAATTCAAGTCCCGCGTGCAAACACTTTAAGTTTGAGTCGATAAAAGCGGGTTTATGCTTAAATACTTCGCGTACAGCCGCCTCCGCCGATTCGGTTTTCAGTCCCGTAAGCGGCAGAACCGCACCGAGCATAACTATATTCTGACCGCGATGATTTTCGCCGCTGAGTCGCAACACGGGAACGGAGATTATTTTACCGCCGCTCTCGTAATCGGCGCAACAAAGCGAATCCGCGAAAACGATTCCGCTCTCCGCCATATTCGGCACGAATTTGTCAAGGCTCGGACGGTTGAAAGCAACCAAAATATCGGGATTGCCGATTATGGGCGACGCAACTTCTTTTTCGGAAATCACTACGCTGCAATTTGCAGTACCTCCGCGCATTTCCGGTCCGTAAGAGGGCAAAAACGAAGTATTGAGATTTTCTTTCATTGCGGCGTATGAAAGCATAAGCCCCAAGCTTATAACGCCTTGTCCGCCGAATCCGCTTACTATTATGCCTTTCATTTTTGCCTCCGTATTTTGCCGGTCAGCTTTACAACCTTTGTAAACGCCGAATTCAGCGTGCTTAAAATACCCTCGCCGTTTAGCCCGACGTCTTTATATACACCCAAAGGAAAAGCCTTTACTCCGCCGGTTTTTACAAACTCCAACGCGCTTGCGGGCGTCATATGAAAGTTTGTCGGGCATGTAGACAGTATTTCTATAAGCGAAAATCCGCGCTTCTGCTTTTGCATCTTAAAGCCGCGTATAAGCGCGTTTCGCGTATCCTTTACCGATTTTACGTCGTAAACAGCGGTGCGCGCCACATATGCGGGACCCGTAAGAGTGGCGAGCATTTCGCATATCTTTATGGGGTTGCCGTGCTCTAACGGATTGCGCCCCGTCGGCGAAGTAGTGGTTTTCTGACCCGGCAAAGTCGTGGGCGCCATCTGACCGCCCGTCATGCCGTAAATTCCGTTGTTTATAAACACAACCGTCATGTTTTCGCCGCGCGTTGCCGCATGCACGATTTCCGCCATGCCTATGCTTGCAAGGTCGCCGTCGCCCTGATACACGAAAACCGTGCTGTCGGGGTTGGCGCGCTTTATGCCCGTTGCAACGCTCGGTGCTCTGCCGTGCGACGCCTGAAACATGTCGCACTTGAAATAGTTATACGCAAACACGGCGCAACCTACGGGGGCAACGCCTATTACGTTGTCGAACTCTCCCACTTCTTCGAGCGCCTCGGCTACAAGACGGTGCACTATTCCGTGAGTACAGCCCGGGCAGTAGTGCATGGGTGTGTCGTTTAAAAGTTTCGGTTTGGTGAAAACTACTTTATCCATGACGAAGATACCCTCCCCGATTTGATATATTCGACAATGTCCTGCGGTTTCATTACGTTGCCGCCTACGCGCGCGAATATTCCGCACTCGCAACGGTTGCGGCTGTCGTACAACGCAAGCTTTACGTCCTCGATAAGCTGACCGCAACTTAGCTCTACCGAAACAAACCTTTTCGCATTTCCGTTTGCAAGCGCCGTTATTCCCGAATACGGAAAAGGATACACCGTTACGGGGCGGAACAAGCCCGCCTTTATGCCGCAATCGCGCAGGCTGTCTACCGCCGCTTTGCATATGCGCGCAACTATTCCGTAAGCCACAAGAACTATTTCCGCATCGTCGCAACAGTAGCTTTCGCTCATAACGTCCGATTTTGCCATTTCTTCGTATTTGCGCGTTAAAACCGCATTGTGAGCCTCCAACGTATCGGGACTCATGTAAATCGAATTTATTACGCGCTGAGTGCCGTTATTACAGCCGCTTGCCGCCCACTTTTTTTCGGGCAGGTTTTTTATATCCAAAGCTTCGGGAATTTCGGCAGGTTCCATCATCTGTCCGAGCATGCCGTCGCCTAAAATCATTACGGGATTGCGATAATAGTCGGCTCGCTCGAAAGCCTTGAATGTCAAATCGGCGGCTTCCTGTACCGACGCGGGCGCATACACAAGCATGTGATAATCGCCGTGCCCGCCGCCTTTTGTCGCCTGAAAATAATCACTTTGACTCGGCTGAATACCGCCTAAGCCCGGACCCGCGCGCATCATATTCACTATAACGCACGGAACTTCCGCGCCCGCAAGATAACTTATTCCCTCTTGTTTAAGACTGATTCCGGGGCTTGACGAGCTTGTCATTGCGCGCGCGCCCGCGCCCGCCGCGCCGTAAACCATGTTAATTGCCGATACTTCCGATTCGGCTTGTACAAAGTGCCCGCCGACTTCTTTAAGCCTCCACGACATATATTCGGGAATTTCGTTCTGCGGAGTTATCGGATACCCGAAAAAGCATCGGCAACCCGCGGCTATCGCCGCCTCGGCAACCGCTTCGTTTCCCTTTAATAGCTTTTTCACTGTTTAACCTCCTTACTTACGGTTATTACGCAGTCGGGACACATAATACCGCAAAACGCGCAACCTATACATGCGGCTTGATTTACACATTCGGCTACGTTATAACCCATTGCGTTTATCCGCTTGCCGATTTGCAGAATTTTTTTGGGACATGCGTTTACGCAAAGTCCGCACCCCTTACACAAAGTTTCGTTAAATTCGACTTTCGCCATATCCGTTTTCTCCACCGTGACTGTTTCTTATATACTCGAAAATGTATTGCTGAGCGTATCCCGCATTCTTGCCGTAACGCGCCGAATAAAAATCGCTCACCTTTTGCGGAGTATCGAGCTCCGCGGTTTTGCCCGCCTTGAATATCCATGTATCCACGGGGTAACTGTCCGTCATTTTATAAGCGAACAAAAGTATGCACTCGGCAACCTTCGGACCTACGCCGCTCAGCTTACACAGT
Source organism: uncultured Clostridia bacterium (assembly GCA_947086925.1). Lineage (GTDB taxonomy): Bacteria > Bacillota > Clostridia > Christensenellales > Pumilibacteraceae > Pumilibacter. Next base: position 5,162 of record CAMUAL010000052.1, on the reverse strand, counting down.
TCGCGCTTTGCTTTGTCATGCGGCAATTCGGCAACGTAACCGAGATATTCGTCGGTAAGCATAGGCACCGATTTATACAAATACTCGTCGCGGAATCCGCAACCGAGATTCCTGTAATCCTCTGCCGTGAGCGCAAGCAACCTTTCACGCTCGGGAAAAGCATAAAAGCCGTTTTTAAGCCTTGTACCGCACTTTTCGCAGATACGCTCTACTATTCCCCGTATGCGCTTAATATTGTTGTTTGCCGATATTATAAACTGAACTGCCGTTTCGAATCTGTCCTGCCTTAAAATGCGCAAGCCGCGACTTACGGTAAGCGGGTTATGTAATTCATCGAAAGCGGAAAGCTCGGCTATTATCTTATCGTAATCGGTTGCGAAATCGAAATATCCGTAAAAATAATCGGGGTCGTCCGTTTTTATAACCGTTTTGTCGCCGCTGTAATAAAGTTCGCAGTATTTGTCGCCGCTCATTATTTTAAACGAGCCGTTGCTCTGCTGAAAATATCTGAACATCTGTCCGCACGTCAAAGTGCGCACTATGTCGAGTTCTTTTTTAGGACATATGATTCCCGTGTTTGTTATTTCTGCCGACACCGCGCAATACCCTCTTTAAAATTTAACCGACAAAAAAGCGCAAATATTTCCCGCTAATCCTCAAATTGTTTCATTAACCGATTATAGCACATTCGGCAAATAAAAGCAAGTCATTTAAACTTTGAAACATAACAAAAGGGTCGCCGTATGCAACCCTTTTTCTTACGTTTTACCGCCTATCCTTACGCGGGATAAACGCTTACTTGTTTTTTGTTGTTCTTCTTTTCAAACTTGACTTTGCCGTCGGCAAGAGCAAACAGCGTGTCATCGCTGCCGATTCCCACGTTTACGCCGGGATGAACCGCAGTGCCGCGCTGACGCACCAAAATATTGCCCGCAAGCACAAACTGACCGTCGCTGCGTTTAACTCCGAGACGCTGAGCCGCGGAATCGCGACCGTTCTTGGACGAGCCCATTCCTTTTTTGTGCGCGAAAAGCTGAATATTTATAAACATTTCACTTAACCTCCAATTCTATAAAGTCCGAATAGCCCTCGTACAAATCGGCTATTCCCATAAGCATCGTTTCGAGTATCGTGTCGGCATCGTGACGCATGGATTCGGATAAATTGTCGGGCAGTTTAAAACTCAATCTGCCGCATTTATCGTCGCGCGTGAGCTTTAAGTTTATGCCCGCAACGCCCATAAGCCCGAGTACCGCCGTTTGCACAATACTGCTGAGCGCCGCGCAAACTATATCCTCGCCTTCTACGCCGTAACCGGTGTGTCCGTCGCAGTCTACCGAAACGATTCTTCCGCTTTGTTTACCTATACTTACCTTAGTCACCGCAGTTACGCAATCTTGACGATTTTTACGCGCGTGTAACCTTGTCTGTGCCCGTTTTTCTTGCGTTCGTTCTTTTTTGCCTTGTACTTGAACACAACGATTTTTTTTGCACGGATAAACGAAACGATTTCGGCGGTTGCAACCGCTTTAACATCGGCTCCCGCAACAACATTTCCGTTATCGGACGTCATCAATACGGGAAATTCGACTTTGTCGCCCACGTTGCCGTTAAGCTTTTCCACGTCGAGAACGTCGCCCTCGGACACGCGGTATTGCTTACCTCCGGTTAAAATCACAGCATACATATTTTCGGTACCTCCTCAAAGTAGTATCCGTTGCAAGATAAGGCAGACGGACTCAATCCGACGTTTAGGCGCCTTTCGCAAACGACTCCGTTTATAATAATACCACAACCGCCCCTTTGCGGTCAAGCAAATATGCCGCAAAAATTTACGGCTTATTGCGTTTTTTTGAATACTATATTAAACCGACTGATATTTTACCGTTTTTCCATTGCAAGACGAGCCGCGCCGCATATTCCCGCGTCGTTTCCCAAAGTCGCAAGTTTAAGCTTTACGGGCGCGCTTTCGTTTCCGCCGAACACTCCGCTTTCGAATTCTTTGTATAAAGGAATCATAAGAGCGTCACCCGCCGCGCTTATTCCTCCGCCGAGCAGTATTGCTTCGGGACGGAATACGTTTGCGATATTTACGATTCCCGCCGCAAGATACTTTACGTAGTCTTTAATCACGCGCTTTGCGGTTTTGTCGCCGCAACCGAGCGCGTCGAATATCATTTTGCCGTCTATCCCGTTTATATCGCCGCCGCAAAGCTCCCACAGTTTGCTGTCGGGATTTTTCGACATGGCGCGCTTTGCCCTACGTATAAGTGCCGTTGCCGACGCATACGCCTCCAAACAGCCCTTTCTGCCGCATGTGCATTTTTCGCCGTCTACGCGTATCACCTCGTGTCCTATTTCCGCGCCGGCAGAATAGCCGCCCTCGTACAGCTTGCCGTCGAGTATTATTCCGCCGCCCACTCCCGTGCCGAGCGTTACAAGCACCATAGAACGGTATGCCTTGCCCGCTCCGCAGAAGTTTTCGCCGAGTGCCGCCGCATTTGCGTCGTTGGTTATCGATACGGGCATATCGAGTTTACTTTCAAGCGACGCAACAAGCGGAACGTCGTGCCAATCGAAGTTATTGCTGTAAACTATTATGCCGCGCTCGCTGTTTATAAAACCCGGCGAGCCTATGCCCGCACCGTCGAGTTTTTCCGTGCTTAAACCGACTTTCGCCGCCAAAGTGCGCACAAGCTCCGCCATGTCTTGCGCTATTTCGTCGTAAGGGCGTTCTTTACCCGTGGGAATTTTGTCTTTTATGAGAATCTTTCCGCGGTCGGAAACAATGCCGCACTTTATAAACGTGCCGCCCAAATCTATGCCCGCATAATATTTGGTTTCGTGTCTGCCCGTAATGATTATTTTGCCGTTGCCGCATAGCGTGAAACTCTCGCCGCACGGAATAAAAAAGCTGTCGCCGCATTTAAAACTTTCGCCGTTTATCGTACCGCTTCCTTCGATTACGTTTAACGCCGCAAACGAATTTTCGCACGTTTCCGAGTATTCTCCGCCGAGCAAAAGTTCGTGGCAGGTAAAATACTTACAGTCGGTTAAAAGACGGATTTTGCCCCCTTCGACGGTCTCAAACGCGCCGCTTCCGGTGTTGTCGGCAAACTCACGGAAATTGATTACGTCGGACGCCTTTTCTATGTGCAAAGGGCGAAGATTGCCCGCGGCGTCACGGCGGTTATAATCGTAAACTCTGTATGTCACGTTACTGCTTTGCTGAACCTCGCATATTACGCAACCCGCGCCTATCGCATGAACCGTACCCGCCTCGATGAGAAAACAGTCGCCCTCATGAACCGGAATAAAGTTCAAAAGTTCTTCGACGGTGCCGTCTTGCACCTTTTGCAAAAATTCTTCTTTGCCGGTGTCGCGCTTGAATCCGCAGTAAATGCCCGCTCCCTCGTCGGCTTTTACTATGTACCACATTTCGGTTTTGCCGTTGTCGCCCTCTACGCGCTTTGCGTATTCGTCGTTCGGGTGCACCTGCACCGACAGATTCTGCGCCGCGTCTATGTACTTTATAAGCACGGGAAATTCGCCGCCCCTTGCGCTTACGGACTGCGGATTATTCGTTATGTAATCGGCAAGAGTACCGCCCGAATACATACTCGGTCCGTCGGCATGAACCGACACCTCCCAACTTTCGCTTATAAGCTTACCGCCGTTGTCGCGCCCGAAAATATCTTTCAGTTTTCTGCCGCCCCAAATATAATCTTTTAAAACAGGATTCAACTTCAACACGGGCATAAACCTCCGTTTATTTATATCGGTTATTTTCGGTTAATATATTACCACACGCATAAATTAAAGTCAAAACAATTTTCCGTTTCGGATTTTTTTATAACATTATATTATCATTTCATTTTTTAAGCGCGAGCTCGTAACTTTTGTCTATAAGTTTAAACAGAGTTTCATTTTTTAAGCCGCTGTCGAGCAAAACTGTAATCCAATGACTTTTATTCATATGATACGCCTTGAAAATGCGTATGTTATCGGTAAGTTTTTCGATTTCGGGAGTTTCTATGCGCAAATCCACTATTTCCGCCATGCCGTCGCCTTTTATGCCGAGCTTACTTATCGGCAAAACAATCATTACTCCGTACCACTTTTTGTTGTCTTTTCTGCGCCAAATTGCGTTGTTATCGAATTTCTCCCACAAAAATTCCAACTCGTCGCCGTACTTTTCGCGTATGTACCGTAATGTCGCCTTTGCCTGCGCGCCCGAAAAAACTTCTTTTTCAAAGCATTTTTCGCAAACGTCGAGCAATACGCGCTCGTATTCGGCGCGCACCTTCCCTACAAATTCTCCCGTGCTTCCCTCTACCAAATGCAAAACGTATTCTTCGTTCAAGCCGTTATCGGTAACTGCGGTTTTAACTTCGCCGTCGGCACCTATTAAAACGGAAAGAGTAAACTCGCCGTTTAAAACAGGGGTTTTATACACATAGCCGTTATCCGAGCTTTCAAAACCGTAAGCTGTCAGTTTGGACGTATTCGGTTTTTTAAACCCGAATATTTCTTTTCGCATTATTCGCTCCTTTTAAAGCAAAACTCTTATTCGGTAAACATTATACAACTTGTGAACATAAATGGCAAGATTTTAAACATATCAAAACAAGACTCCCCATTACCGTAATTCCCATAGGGAATATTAAGTAAGCCGTAGGCGAACGAGAATTAGGCGTGGCGTGAAGCCACACCTTTTCTCTTGTCTTGGTTTAGTTGCTTGTGTCAGTTGTAGGTTTCGTCATCGTCGAAGAACTGCGGCTCGATTGTGCCCACGAAATTATAGACTATTGTCCACTATTTCCTTGACTATTGTCCACGGTGGTGCTCGCTCGTGCGTTCCGTTTCGCCGCCTATCTTTCCTAAACTGCCTTTTGTAAACTGTTCTATCAAAAGGGTACAATACCACTCATTACACTACTGTGGTATGCTATGTATTTTATCACTATGACAGTATAAAGTCAATAGATTTTCAAAACAAATGTTTGCGATTTTTGGAAAGTTTTGTCGAAAAGCGACTTTCTAAAATTCAACGGTAAACTTACTGCCCTCGCCAAGCGTGCTTTCGACGCTTATTTTCCAACCGGATTTTTGGCATATCTTTTTGGCAACGGCAAGTCCCAAACCAAAGCCGCCGTTTTTGC
>CAMUAL010000051.1 GCA_947086925.1 uncultured Clostridia bacterium | reverse complement strand
AAAGAAAACGGCAAAACCGCGCTTGTGCACACTCTTAACGGAAGCGGACTTGCGGTAGGGCGCACTACTGCCGCTATTTTGGAAAACTTCCAAAATGCCGACGGTACGGTTACGGTACCCGAAGCTCTCGTACCTTACATGGGTTGCGACAAAATAGAAAAATAACCGAGGTAAAAACACGGTAATGAAAACATTGGGAAAAATTCTACTCGGCATACTCGACGGCATAGCAAAAGCTTTGGCGTTTGTTTTGGTATCGCTCGGATTGTGGTTTCCCGCGCTTTTCACCGTGGCGTTTTTTATAGGTTGCGGAGCAACGCATACTTCGCTCGGCGGCGGCATTATGACTTTTTATTTCATAGGGTTGGGCATTACTGCCGTTTGCGGATTTACTCTTGCAATGTATTTGCGGGTACGCAAAAAACGCAAGCTTGCCGGGGGCGATTCGGTATCGGCGGTAAAAAAGAGTAAAAAGAAGGACAAAGTCGCGGCACAGGAACAGCCGCAGTGTGTTCAGCCGAATCCTTACGCGCAAAATTATTACGGCTATCCGCCACCTCCGCCGTCGCAACCGTACCCGCCGTATTATCCTCCTCCGCCGCAAAACTATGCGCCGACCCCACAGCAAAATTATGCACCTCCTCCGCCGCAAAACTATACGCCTCCTCGGCAGAATACGGCGTCACAGCAGTCTGACGGCGGTTACGACGACAAGCGTTCATACAACGGAGCTCCTCGCGACAACCGCGACCTCGACCGCAAGTATTTTTCCGAAACTCCCGCGTATTACGAACGCACCGCATCGTTTAGCGAATCCGATTTTCCGCAGGATTACGGCAGAACAATGAGCAAGTCCGAACAGCGCGAAGCCGACAGTAAGTTCGACAGCGAAGAACTGTGGCGCAGGCTTTCGGGTGCGGATGTCCCCGACGAAAAGCCGCTTGTTTTCCGTACGCGAAAAGACCCCGATTTGTATGTATACGAGTATTCCGACCGTTATCAGTATTGGCGCAGAACGGGAGCGGGTATGGTATTCGAAAGTACGGAATGGAAAAAAAAAGAAACTAAGCGCATGTAATAATCGCTTTTTGCGCGGTTCCGTTTTCGGAATATGCGCGAGCGTGCGGACAAGTGCAAGATAAGCGCGTATAAAATTCAATTATCGTGAAATACCGACAAAATGCGCATATCTCTATATGATAGAATAAACCCGACTATGTTTTCAAAGGTCGGGTTTTGTTTTGATTAAACGCACGCTTGTTAAATACATACTTATAATAGTTTCGATTGCTGCTTTGTGCGGTGCGGAATATGCGGAAATTCGCCCGTGCGGTGCGGGCTTTGCGGCGGCTCTTATTTACTGCGGCAGTCCCGCCATTGTTATTTTGCCTGCGTTTATTTTGTTTTCGATGATATTCGATTTTTCGCTCGGCATGCTTTTGTATACGCTTGCGGTAAGCGTAGGAGTATTTGCGGCGGCATTGCTTTCACTGCGTTTCAAGCGGGCAAAAAAGCCGCTTTATTGCACATTGCTTGTTTTGTCGCAGGCGGTACTCGTGTTAAAGCACACCGATATGGGATATCTTCTCGCACCCGTTTGGGGAATGTTTACTTTGGGAATTTTCGTTGCGTCGGTGTGTTTTTTAATGCCTGTGCTTAAAAACAAGCTCAGCTACAAATTTCTCGAAACAGAACTTATAAGCGGCGGATTGCTTCTTATATGCGCGTCGTTGGGACTCAGCCGTATGAGTGTTTACGGGTTCGACCCGGCGTATCCGCTTGCGGCGTTTACGGTGGTGTTCACTTTGGCGGTGGGGTCGCTTTCGGGAGCGGTTGCATGCGGCATGTGTTTCGGGAGCGGAATGGCGATAGCGTCGGGAAACGTGGCGGCAATCGCTTTTACCGCTTTTGCCGCGCTTATAACCGCGGTGTTTTCGCACGCGCCGCGTCCGATTCCGTCGCTCTCGTGCATAGCGGCGTACATACTCGTGTCATACCTTTTTGCCATTCCGCCTTCGTGGCAACAAATGCTGTGTTTTTCGGCAGGCGCGCTTATTGCCGCGCTTGTCCCCAAGTCGGCGGCGGACAAAGTGCACAACGCATTGTTTGCACCCGTAACCGCGGCGGCGGCACGCGGAGTAATCGAGCGCGTGGCAACGGAAACGGGCAACAGCCTTATAGGCGCGTCACGCATTTTCGAGGATATGAAATCGGCAATGGAGCAAGTGCCCGAAACCGAAAAAACGGGTGAGCTCGAAGCAAAGGTGTGCGCAAAGTGCAAGCGGTACGGCTACTGCGCAAAGCAAGACGGCTTTAAAGACGCGCTTATAAACATGGAGCGTTCTTCTGCGGCTCTCGGACGTGCAAGCGTGGCGCAGATTCCCGTTTTACTGTCGGAGTGCGCGAATCTTTCCGCTCTCGTTTCGGGCGCAACCGAGGCGGCTCAAAACCGTCACGAACAGCACATTGTTAGCGAGGCAAAGCGAGAAGGGCGAAAAGTGGTGGCTCAGCAACTCGGTCTTATGTCGTGCGTACTGCGTCAGCTCGGCGAACGTGTAAAAACGCCGACGGAATTCGATTCCGAAAAGGAACAGGAAATTTCGGTTGAACTTTCTTATCTCGGAGCCGCCGTTCCCGAAGTTATAGTTACGGCAGACTCGGTTTCGGTTATAATCAAAAACGGCGATTTGTCGACCGACGAGGTAGAAACGGCGGTAAGTCGTATAATGCGCACGCCGTATAAATTCGTGCGGTTGAGTGCCGACGTACTTCCCGAATACGTGCTTATGCTGTTTGCCCGTGCTCCTCGTTACGACGTAGCGTTTTCGGTTGCGGCAAGCGCAAAAGAGGGGCGAAGCGGCGACAACCATTCGTTTATTCATTTGGGCGGCGACAGATTCATGATGGCACTTTGCGACGGCATGGGTAGCGGCGAGGAAGCGGAAAAGGCGAGCGAAACGGCAATCGAGCTTGTGGAAAGCTTTTTTAAAGCGGGACTCGATTCTATGAGCGCGGTAGAATGTACCAACAGATTTTTGGCACTCAACGAGTGCGAACGCTTTTCAACGCTCGATATTACCGTAATAGACTTAAACAGCGGCGATTCGGAAATTATCAAGCTTTCGAGTCCCGCAACCATAATAAAATCGTCCGACGGCGTAAGCGCGGTTTCGGGTTCGGCGCTTCCGATGGGCGTGTTCGAAAACGTGAAATGCGGACATGCGCACAAGGTGCTTAAAGCAGGCGACGAAATAATAATGGCAACCGACGGAATTACCGACGCGCTCGGTTCTACCGAGCGTCTTATAAGCGCGGCGGCGTCTCAGCACTGCGCCGACCCTCATACCGAGGCGCGAAACATATTGGAGTATGCCGAGGCGGTGCAAAACGGAAAACTGCGCGACGACGCTACCGTACTGTGCGCACGCATATTCGAAAAAGTGCGGTGACGCAATGCGCGCATTTTGCTTTCAACTTCATTTTTACGGTTGACAAAATACGATACCGATTGTATAATAGTAATAATGTTATCGGCGGTAGGAACATCGTCAATGGTATTTTACGGTATTACGGCGGCAGTTGCTCTTTTGTTTGCCGTTGTATTTTGCGTATTTTTGTTCCGTAAGTCGCGTAAGCGCAATGCTTTTGACGTAATAGTTATAATTATAGGAACGCTTATTTTGCTCGCGTCGCTTGTTTCGGCGGCGTTTGCGGCTGTGTTAATGTTCGAGCCGTTCGGATTAAGCGCGGGCGAAAGCGGTGACAATCTTGCGTTTGCCATGAACGGCAAAACGCTTTTTTCCGTGCCGAAAATCGGACAGGCGGCGGGGCTTTTCGCCGATTTGGGAATAGTTGGTCTTGCCGTTCCGCTCGTTGTATTCTGCATATGCCTTATGGCTGTAATTGCAGTAGGAGTGAAAACGCGCGGTAAAAAACTTGTTTCCGCCTACGAAGCGGAATTCGGAAAAGAGAATAAAAAAGATAAAGCCGAAGAAGACAATGCCGATACGGACGTAGCGAATACGGCGGATAGTAGCGAGGATTCGCCTGCAAGCATATACGACGGCGACAATTCGCGGTGCGATTCCGAATTAAACGAAAATGCGTATACAGATGAACAGTCGGAAAACGAGAAAGCTCACGAACCCGAAGATATACCGCCGGAAACGGCGCAGACCATATTCGACGAAATCGATAAACTTGTAACGGGTTCGGAAAACGGCTCGGGCGAAAATCACATAAGCAACGAGCTTAAAAGGGCAATACAAGAGGGATACGAGCTTACCAACGTATTCGGAAATATAGTTGCCGACGATACCGCCGACCGACCGAAAGACGTTTACGACAAAAAAGACGCCGACGGTATAAAATACGAACTCGACGGTATTGCGGAAGATTCCGACGGCGGCGAAGAATTATCGCGTGAAGAATCCGAGGAACACGGCGAGCTGTCGGAAGAAGAACAGACTGCATACGAGTATGAAGATTCGGCGTTCGGTAAAGAGGAATCGGCGTACGGCGAAGATATTGCCGACGTTCCCGAAGAAGTGGATGCCGAAATCGTTCCCGTCGAACACCGCACCGTTGTTCACGAAAAGCATAAAAGAATAATACCCATAGAAGAACCCGAGCACGTGCCCGACAAAAGCAAAATGCCCGCAACGAGGGTGCGCACGATAATACGGCGACCCACTGCGAAGGACATAGCCGAAATAGAGCGCAGAGCCGAGAATATTTTGTCCGAGGAAGGCAATCCCGCACCTTCGCCCGCGGCTGCGAAAGTTTCGTCAAAGCAGGGGCAAGGTGAAAAGAACGGTAAAAAGCAAGAGGAAGACCGCAAACAGGTTGTTGCAGAAACAGGCGGTTTGCCTCTTACCCGCAAATACATAATACTTAATAGGCGCAATGCGGCTGCTGTTTTCAACGACTACCTAAACAGCAAACGCCGACAGGAAAAAGACGAAATCACGGGTTCGCTCAACACCATAATCATGAAGTAAAAAATCAGAACTGTAATTTTCAACCGATAAGGCGGGTTAAATATGAAGAAATATATTGGAGTAGACATAGGCGGCACTACTATAAAAGCCGCACTTGTTTCGCACGACGGCGAAATTATCAGAAGAAGCACCATTCCGACAAAGCCTACGCGCCCGTATAGCGAAGTGGCGGAGGATATAGCCGCTCAGATAGCCAAACTTAAAGAGGGTGAAGAAGTCGAGGGAATAGGCGTAGGGTGTCCCGGTATTGTCGACAGCTCGCGCGGTTACGTGGAGTACAGTTGCAATCTGTATTGGACGGGCGTGCCTCTTGCGGAAGAACTCGGTAAACTCACCGGACTTAAAGTGCGCGTATGCAACGACGCAAATGCGGCGGCACTCGGCGAGGCGCGTTTCGGAGCGGGCATGGGATTTACCGATACCGCGTTTATAACTCTCGGCACGGGAGTTGGCGGCGGTTTTGTAGTGGACGGAAAAATGTTCGAGGGATACCGCGGTTTGGGCGCCGAAGTGGGGCATATGGTAATAAGAACGGGCGGCGTAAAATGCACGTGCGGACGTCGGGGATGTTTCGAAGCGTACGCGTCGGCAACCGCGCTTATACGCGATACCGAATTTGCCATGAAGAACGACCTTAACAGCAAAATGTGGGAATTTGTTGGCGGCGACCTTAACAAGGTGGACGGCAGAACGAGTTTCGAGTGTGCCAAAGCGGGCGACGTTACGGCGCGCGAAGTGGTTGACAATTACATAAAATATTTGGCGGAAGGCATTGCTAATATAATAAATATATTCCGCTGTCAGGCGGTTATAATAGGCGGCGGAATTTCGGCGCAAGGCGAATATTTAACGGTGCCTTTGCAACGCAAGGTAGACGCACTTAGGTACGGCGGAGAGGACAGTCTGCGTACCGAAATCGTGGTAGCGTCGCTCGGAAACAATGCGGGAATATTAGGTGCGGCAAGTCTTTTAATGGAATAATAAAAACCGAATACAAGGCATATAATAACAATGAAAAATAATAACAAACGAGAGGTGAATATATGAAATCTTTAAAAGGTACCAAAACGGAAGCCAACTTAATGGAAGCGTTTGCCGGCGAAAGCATGGCACGCAACAAATACGACTATTATGCGAGCAAAGCGCAAAAAGACGGTTACGAGCAAATCGCCGAATTTTTCCGCGAAACCGCATTGAACGAGAAAGAACATGCAAAAATTTGGTTTAAACTGCTTCACAACGGTATTGCCGACACCGAAACGAATTTGACCGATGCGGCAAACGGCGAGAACTTCGAGTGGACTGATATGTACGCGCGTTTTGCCGAAGAAGCAAAAGCGGAAGGATTCGATAACATTGCAAAGCTGTTTTCTATGGTTGCCGAAATCGAAAAGAGTCACGAACAGCGTTATCTCAAACTCGTTGCCAATATTAAAAACGGCGAAGTGTTCGAGCGCAAAGAAAAGGTTGTATGGGTTTGCCGCAACTGCGGATACCTGCATGTGGGCGACGCCGCTCCTTCGGTTTGTCCCGTATGCGCTCATCAGAAAAGCTTTTTCATGCTGAAAGAGGAAAATTATTAAGCCGCAAATTCAAACACAAAAACAAAAAGCGTCTTAAACCCGCTTTAAAGGGGGATAAGACGCTTTTTTATTGCGTGCGAGAATTATATCAAATCGAAAAAGTTTTGCTGACGCAGTGCCTCGTAAAGCACCAAAGCAACGCTGTTGCTTAAATTCAGCGACCTTAAATGTTTGCCCATGGGGATTCGCAGCGCGCGCTCGGGGTTTCCGAAAACAAGGTTTTCGGGCAGTCCCTTTGTTTCCTTTCCGAATATTAGATAGCAGTTGTCGGGGTAGGATATATCGGTATAGCGCAGTTTGGCTTTTGTCGATAAATAAAAAAATTCCCCTCCGCGGTTTTTATCGAAAAATTCTTCTATGCCGTCGTATTCGAACAGTTCGAGTTTGTCCCAATAATCGAGTCCGGCGCGTTTAACCGTGCGGTCGCTTAGTTCGAAACCATAAGGCTTAATAAGGTGCAGGCGGGCGCCTGTGCATGCGCAAGTGCGTGAAATATTGCCGGTGTTCTGCGGTATTTCCGGCTCTACCAAAACAATGTTAAACATACGGTAAGTATACCACCGATAATTTATTTTAGCAAGCTATTGCAAGCCGTATTAAATCACCGATTTTCGTGTGCATTTCAAAAAGACTTTTTAAATCCGATTTATTTTAATCCCACAAGTTCGTCTATGGAAATATTAAAATAAGTTGCAAGTAATATCAAAGAGTACATATTAGGCTCCCGAAGTCCGTTCTCCCACAAGCTGATAACGCCCTTACTTACGCCGATTGCTTTTGCAAGTTCCACTTGCCCCAACTTTTTTTCAAGTCGCAATTCTTTTAAAATGTCTTTGAATTTGTTCTGATAATCCATATAATATATATATTCTCACAAATGTAAGAAAAATGTTTGACATCTTACAACTGTAAGATATATAATGAATATATCAAAACAAAGGAGAATGATATTTTATGGCTTTTTGTTCTAAGTGCGGCAAAGAAGTGCATGAAGATGCCGAGATTTGCGTTCATTGCGGTTGTAGGATTAAAAACGAACCTATTTTAAGTTCAACCGACGGTAAAAACGCCGTCAGATTTATTCTGACGTTTTTTCTCGGTTTCATAGGCAGTTTTATTATCAATCATACGTCTTTGAAACCTGCGGGGTGGAAGTCGAGAACGTGCGCTTACTTTTTTCTCGGAATGATTACTTTCGGAATTTACTCGCTTGTAGCGTCAATTTGCAATTTTACGTTTAATCCCAAACAGTCGTCGAATATAGGATATTTCAAAGATTAGGTTTTAACGTATTTTCGGCTTATTAAAAAGAGCGGTTGCTATGCTTTGCATAACACCGCTCTTTGCTTTAATTATAAGCTAACCGACGGAGAAATCATGTTTACTTACGATTATCTGCGTTATTTTCGCGCGCTTTTAACTTCGTAAAGTTCGAATCTGTGCTTCTGCGATTTTCCTTGTACTTCTTCGGTAAACATGTCATAGGGGCGAACCCAAAGCGAATTGTCGCCGTAAAGCGCGCGGTAAACGACAAGTTTTTCGAGTGTTTCGCTGTTTTGCGCAATTCCTTCCACCAAGTACAAATCTCCCTTGAAGTGTCTGTAAATTCTGTTTACTTTTACTTCCATTTGCGTCACCTCCCAAAATAATAAAAATAGCTCAAACAATCTTAAAGAAGTTCAAGCTATAATTGACTTGGTGCACCGTTTGAAAACAAGGTTGAACTTTCGAGTTCTTCAAGCGATACAATTTCTTCTTTACCGTTCGCGTTATATACGATTTTCATATAATCGTCG
>CAMUAL010000050.1 GCA_947086925.1 uncultured Clostridia bacterium | reverse complement strand
ATAGTAGTATAGCAAATTGTGTTAAAGATTTCAACTGTTTTTAACGGCAGTTTGACAATTTTTTTTATAATAACGGAAAATTTTTCACTGTCGAGTGTGGTTTGCGCTACAACGCAAATTTTGCCGTACTCGGTAAGAAATCCCAAATCGGAATTTTCGTTAACAACGGAACTGTCGTCGCACCACCCTCTTATGCCTATAACCTCGGGATGCTCGGCTTTTCCCGCAATTACTACGTGGTAACCGTCGCGAGATTTCTCGGAAACTATATTGTGAATTTTCTTTACGAACGGGCACGTCGCATCTATCAGATTTATGCCCTTTTCCCGTGCGATTTCGTAAATCTTTTCGGCGGCTCCGTGACTTCTCAGAATAAGCGTGTCGCCTTTATTAAGTGAATTTATATCGTTTATCGCGGTAACTCCGAGTTTTGCGAGCTTGTCGATTACGAATTCGTTATGGATTATGTTTCCGTATGTATATGCGTTGCGGCTTTTTTCCGCAATCGTTACAGCATTCTTTACTCCGAAACAGAAGCCGCAGTTTTCGGCAAAAATAATTTTTTTCATGCCGCTTTCCTTTTGTTGCGCTTATAAAGTCTGTAATCTTTTTTTGCTTGTCTGTTCTGTTTTTTCTCGTTTTCGATAAAAGCTTTGTGTTCTTTTTTCTGTGCTTTCCACCGTTTTTCTTTTATGAACAGCTCCATATCTTCTTTGGCAAAACGCATATGTGCGGCAACCTTTTCGCTTGCCGCGGCTATTGTTTCCGAATCGAGAAGTTTTCCGCGAAATTCGTTTAAATCGAAAGGTTCGCCTATATAAATATAATTTTTGCGGAATATCCGTTCGCGCTTATGAATTATCATGGGAACGATGGGAGCATTTCCTTTAATGGCAAGCATGGTAACTCCGCCCTTAACTTCGTGCAATGATTCGTCGCTCTGCTTACTGCGCGTGCCTTCGGGAAATATCGCTATTCCGTCGCCCGCTTTAAGCGCGTTTACGCTTTCGCGGATTGCATGAATATCCGCCTTTCCGCGGTCGATGAAAATTACACCGAGCATTGTTGCGAGTTTGAATATAAGCTTGTTTTTGCCTATCTCTTTTTTTGCTATAAAACGGCGATAGCCTTTTACGTTCACGGCAAGCAGAGGAATATCTTTCCACGACATGTGATTCGTTACCGAAATAAGCCTTTCGTCACGAGGCATATTCCGTCGGTTAAGCACTTTCGTGGGATAAAAAATTTTGAACGGCAACCAAAACACGCCGCGTATGAAACCGTAAAATCTTCTCATAAATCTTTTCCGCCGATTATATTTTGCATATGAGTTACAACTTCTTCTATACTCATGCTTGTGGTGTCTACTTCCTCCGCATCGTCGGACTTTTTGAGCGGTGCGAATTTGCGGTGTGCATCGTTATAGTCGCGTGCCTGTATATCGCGTCTGATTTCGTCAAAGCTGCAATTTGCGCCTTTTGCCGCAAGCTCGGTAAATCTGCGCTTTGCACGCTCGTCGACCGATGCTGTTAAAAAGAATTTAAATTCGGCATTGGGAAGCACAAAAGTTCCTATGTCGCGCCCGTCCAAAATAACATTGCTGTTTTTTGCGATTGCGCGTTGCAATTCAACCATTTTTATCCTTACACACGGCAATGCCGAAACCGCGCTTGCCGCTTTGGAAACGGAATTTTCGCGTATTTTTCCGCTTACGTCGTTTCCGTCGAGAAGTACTTTTTGCTCGCCGTTTTCGTATTTGATATCGACGGTTGTCGTATTCAAAACTTTTTCAACAGCTTGCGCATCGGATAAATCGATACCGCAATTCGTCATTTTGAGCGCGACGGCGCGATACATTGCGCCCGTATCGAGATATAAAAATCCGAGCCGCGCGGCAAGAAGTTTTGCTATGGTGCTTTTCCCCGCTCCCGCGGGACCGTCTATCGCTATGTTCATTTATTCGTTCCTTTTGCGTTTTCTTTTGCCAAATCTGGTCGCAATGCTTTTGCTTTGTTCATATAAACGTGTTGCGGTATCGCGTCGTTATCGTCCGAAATTACGACTGTAAGCATAATGCGGATACATAGAGGTAACGCGCCGTCGATTTTCGGTTCGGCACAACTGAAAAACGGAGCGTCGATAAGTCCGCTTTCGCGTATTGCGCGCACGGGATAAAACGAATGAATATCGTCGGTGGTGCTGACTATTGCGGATACGTACCCGACTCCTTTGCCGTCAAGTTTATTGCGCTTTATTATTTCGCGTATGAGTTCTACCGTATTTAATCTTATTTCTTCTTCACAGTCTTTGTTTACGGTAGTTGCGCCGCGAATTGCCGCTATTTTCATTGCCTGTCACCGCCTTTATTATATTGCTTTCGCCGCCGCAAATGCGGTAGAAAGCGCAATTTGAATATTAAAGCCGCCCGTAAGCGCATCTACGTCTAAAATCTCACCCGCAAAGTACAGATTTTTTACAAGCTTACTTTCCATTGTTTTGGGGTTTACGTATTTAACGTCAACTCCGCCCGCCGTTACTACGGCGTTATCGAAACCGCCCAAAGCGGCAACGGTGTAAGTGAGATTTTTGAGCGTGCTCACAAGCGTAAGACGTTCTTCCTTGCTTATAATATTAACCTTTTTTTCGGGGTTAAGACCGCTTTGCGCTATTACGGGCATTATAAGAGATTTCGGCAAAAGCAAGTCAAGCGAGTTTTTAAGCTGTTTGTTGCCGAATTGCGCAAAATCGGAAACTATCCGTTTGTCGAGCGTGTTTTCGTCTAATGCGGGTTTTAAGTCAACCGACATTTTAACGGGCATTTTGGCGGAATTTACGTAAGCAGACAGGCGAAGAATCGTAGGCCCGCTGACTCCGTTATGCGTGTAAAGCATTTCGCCGAACTCGGAATATTCTTTGCCGTTTGCCGTAACTTTAACGGTTACGTTTTTAAGCGTTAAGCCGGAAAGCTCGAATACGTTTTCTTTCAATGTAAACGAGGTGAGTGACGGTCGCGTGTCGGTGAGAGCATGTCCGAAATCTTTTGCGATTTCGTATCCGTCGCCCGTACTTCCCGTAAGCGGATAACTTTTTCCGCCCGTTGCGACTATCACGTAATTACATTTGTAATCCCCCGTTTCGGTAATAACGGTAAACCCGTTTTCGGAAGATTTTACGCAAGTCACGCGGGAATCGAAAACAAACCGCGCCCCGTTATCGCATGCTCTCACGTAAAGTGCTTTTATTACGTCGCTTGCTTTGTCGGATACGGGAAACACTCGATTGCCACGCTCGGTTTTGGTGGGAACTTTGCATGAGTTCAAAAGATGCACGGTGTCTTGCGGAGTAAATCCGTTGATTGCCGAATATAAAAATCTCGGATTGGTTACAATGTGAGTCAAAAACTCGTCGGGCGTGCAATCGTTGGTAACATTGCACCTGCCTTTGCCGGTAATGTAAAGTTTTTTACCTGCTTTTTCGTTGCGCTCCAAAACAAGAATCGACTTATTCAAAACGGAGCCGGCCGCCATAAGTCCCGCGGCTCCGGCTCCGATTATAACAACGTCGTAGTGCGCTATCATAAAATTGTCAACCCAATAGGCATATTTATCTCCGAGCGTTTTGTATGAGCATAAGTGCTTTGTAATCGTTGCTGTCGAGCATAAGCGGAGTGACGGTTGCATACCCTTTTTTAATCAATTCGACATCGCAGTCGTCGTCGTTTTTGTCGTGCCGAACGGCAACGCCTTTAAGCCTGACACAGGCATTATCCACAACGGAAACATAAGTATCGTTATAAATGTTTATGCCCGCTTTGGTGTATTTAACGCCTTTAAACGGTGCTTTAACGGGATAGTTTACGTTTAAAACCGTTTGTGTGTCTATGGGAAGTGCCGTAAATTCCGTTAGTTTTTCGGCAAGCAATTTTGCCGCTTTTTCGTAAAATTCGCTCGACGCGTTGTGCGAAGAAAGACTAACCGCTATTCCTTTTATGTTTAAATACGCCGCTTCTTTTGCCGCCGATACCGTGCCGCTGTACATTACGTCCGAACCTAAATTCGGACCGTTGTTTATGCCCGAAATCACAAGGTCGGGAGCTTTGCCCATAATGTGCAGGATTCCCATTTTTACGCAATCTGCGGGACTTCCCGAAACGGCATAACCCAAATCGGTTTTTTCGTAAAACAAGTCGCGGTGAATGGTAAGCGAATGACTGCATGCACTGCGTTCGCCGTCGGGCGCGATAACCGTGCAATCGTGCGATTTACTCAACTCGACGTAAAGTGCGCGGAGCCCCTCGGCTTGAATGCCGTCGTCATTTGTTAAAAGGATTCTCATATGGGATGAACGGGAGAATCTTTTTGATAAACTGTTTCGTCTACACCGTATTTTGCGGCTTTTCTGCGCTTAAAGAAAGGAACTGAAAGTTGCGGGAAAAGCGCGTGCGTAAGAACGTCTTCTTCCTGCTCGATATAATCTGCTATTTCCGAGCGGAATTTGTCAAGCTCGGGTTCGATGTTATCGGCGGGACGGCACGTAATACGCGGCGTATCGCCTATTATTTTTTTGATAACCGCGGGTTTGGGGTCGAGCGGTAATTTGCCGTATTCGCCGCAAAGCATTCCCTTTGTTTCTTTCGTTACCATTTTGTAACGCTCGCCCGTAACCACGTTAAGCACGGCTTGCGTGCCCACAATCTGACTCGAAGGAGTTACAAGCGGAGGATAGCCGAGGTCGGCTCTTACGCGTGGAACTTCCTGCAATACGTCCAAAAGTTTATCGGACGCACCTTGCTGTTTAAGCTGACTTATAAGGTTGCTGAGCATACCGCCCGGAACCTGATAAATAAGAGCGTTTACGTCAACTTTAAGCACCTGCGGACTTAAAAATCCGTCGGCGGTAAGACGTTCGGCAACTTTTTTGAAATATACGGTAAGTTCGTTAAGTGCGGCAAGGTCTATTCCAGTGTCGTACTCGGTACCTTTTAACGTGGCGACAAGCGATTCGGTTGCCGGCTGACTTGTGCCGTTTCCGAGCGGGCTGAGCGCGGTATCCACAATATCGCAACCCGCCTCTATCGCTTTAAGATTCGTCATATCGCCTATGCCCGCCGTGTTGTGAGTATGCAAATGCAGAGGCACTTTAATCTTTTCTTTCAAGCGGCTTACAAGCTCGTACGCCGTGTACGGCAATAAGAGGTTTGCCATATCTTTTATGCAGATTATGTCCGCTCCCATTTTTTCGAGTTCTACGGCAAGATTCACAAAATACTCGACGGTGTGAACTTCGCTTGTTGTGTAGCTGATTGCCGCTTCAACCGTTCCGCCGTACTTTTTGGTGCTTTCCATAGCCTGACGCATATTGCGCGGGTCGTTTAGCGCGTCGAATATACGTATGATGTCTATACCGTTTTTTACCGAAAGCTTGCAGAAAGCATCTACAACGTCGTCGGCATAGTGCTTATAACCCAAAAGATTCTGACCGCGCAACAACATTTGCAGTTTTGTGTTCGGAAGTGCTTTTCTGAGCTTTCTGAGTCGCTCCCACGGGTCTTCGTTTAAATAGCGGAGGCACGAATCAAAGGTCGCGCCGCCCCATGCTTCCAAAGCGTAATAGCCTATTTTATCGAGCTTATCGCAAGCGGGTAACATTTCGTCTATACTCATGCGCGTTGCCGCTTGCGACTGATGAGCATCGCGCAATATGGTTTCCATTATTTTAACTTGTTTAGCCATAATACTCTCTCCTATTTAACCGTATTACCAAGGAATAGCAAGCAATACGCCTGCCGCCACGGCACTTCCTATTACGCCCGCTACGTTAGGACCCATTGCGTGCATTAACAAATAATTGTCGGGGTCGTATTTTTGCCCTTCTTTTTGCGAGACTCGCGCCGCCATAGGTACCGCCGAAACACCTGCCGAGCCTATAAGCGGGTTTATCTTGCCGCCCGAAATTACGTTCATGACCTTTGCAACCAATATGCCGCCCACAGTTCCGAAGCAGAACGCTATAAGTCCGAGAGCTATGATTTCGAGAGTTTCGAGCTTTAAGAAAGTAGGACCGATTGCTTTTGCCCCTACCATAAGTCCGAGCACGATGGTAACGATATTGATAAGTTCGTTGCTCGCCGTTTTCGCAAGCCGTTCGGTTACCATGCTTTCTTTAAGCAGATTGCCGAACATAAGGCAACCGATAAGAGGTAAAGCCTGCGGCAGTATAAGCGCAACCAAGCAAACCACAACTATCGGGAAAATAATTTTCTCTTTTTTTGACACGGAGCGAAGCTGTTCCATGCGGATACTGCGCTCTTTTTTGGTGGTAAGCAGTCTCATAATCGGAGGCTGTATGGCAGGAATAAGTGCCATATAGCTGTAAGCCGCAATGGCTATTGCCGGCAACAGCGTGCCTACGTTAAGCATAGGATATTTGGCAGAAAGTTGCTGATTGAGATAAATAGCCGTGGGACCGTCCGCACCGCCTATTATTGCGATGGACGCCGCTCGTGCACCGTTAAAGCCGAGAAGTATTGCGCCGAAGAAGGTGATAAAAATACCTATCTGTGCGCCCGCTCCTATCAAAAGACTTTTCGGATTGGAAATGAGCGGTCCAAAGTCGGTCATTGCGCCTATTCCCATGAATATTAAAGGCGGATAAATAACTTTTTCGACGCCTTGATACAGATAATAGAACAGTCCGCCCGACTCTACGCCTTCGGGCAGTCCGTGAGTTGCCGACGACGGGTCGTACCCCTCGTAAAACAATACGTTCGTTGCGCCGGGAATGTTCACCATAAGCATGCCGAACGCAATAGGCAATAACAAAAGCGGCTCGAATTTATGCACAATGGCAAGATAGAATAAAACGAAAGACACCAGAATCATAACGTAATTCTGCCATGTGCTTTGCGTAAAACCCGTACTTTCCCACAGGCTTTTGAGCATTCCGAATATATCCATTGTTTTTCTCCGTTAGTTTACAGACGCCAAAAGCGTGCCCGTTTCCACCGAATCGCCCTGCTTAACCGCAAACGCTATAACACCGTCGGCAGGCGATACGATGTCGTTTTCCATTTTCATTGCCTCTAAAACGATAATCTTATCCCCTTTTTTGACTCTGTCGCCGTTAGCAACCGCAAGTTTGAGAACAAGACCGGGCATAGGCGAATTTACCTTTGTTCCTCCTGCGGGAACTGCGGCGGGTGCGGGCGCGGGCGTTGCTGCGGGAGCTACGCTTACGGGAGCTACCGAAGCTCCTCCCTCGGTTTCTTCCACTTCTACGGCATAGACTTTTCCGTTTACGGTTACATTGAATTTACGCATATCTTATATTCCTCCCACAAAATTGTTATTTTAACTTTTTAATGCTTTTTACTACAAACGGCGCGCTTACACTGTCGGATTCTTCTTCCATGCAAGCCATAACCGCCGCTATTACCGCGGCAATTTCGTCCTCGTCGGAACTGTCGGTCGAGCTTGCTTCGGTAACGTCGCCCTGTTCTTTCTTTTTTGAAATCTTTATGTTGAAGATTAGTTTGAACAAGGTAAGTATACCTACGAGAACGGCAAGCACGACAAACACTATCACAATACCCAAAAGCGCGATTATCGCCGCCTTGCCTACGTTCATTTGTAACTTATAAGACAGTAAATTGCAAAACATACCGAACAGCATATTTTCATTACTCCTTATCGATATAAATTTGTAAAGCCGCTATCAAATACGGACGCGACAATGCGGGCTCGATTACGTTATCGAGATAACCTTTCCGAGCTACCACGGAAGCCGCCATGTTTTCTTCGGCATAAGCAGTCGCAAGCTTTGCCGCCGCTTGCTCTTTGTTTTTGGCATTTGCGATTTCGCCGCCGTACAAAAGCCGAGCCGCCGCCTCGGACGAAACCGTGCCTATTTTGGCATCTTCCCATGCAACGGAGTAATCAACATTGCTTTTTGCGGCAAACGCCATATATCCTACGCCTATTGCCTCGCCGTAAATAAGCGCGAGTTTAGGCACCGATACCGAATTATATGCAAACATCATATCCGACACCGACGCCATGACGGCACAGTCGGTTTTATACGATGTTTCCGCTACGCCGCAGTTCACTAAGTTTATTACGGGCAACCCGAACGAGTCGCACGTGTTGAGCAATTCGATTACTTTATCCGCTCCGCTCTCTGTTATTTTGCCTTGCGTAGCTACGTAGCCAACCGCGATTCCGTCAAGACGCGCAAAACCCGTTAAAACTTCTTTTGCGTATCCTCCGCGCAGTTCGAGAACGCTGTTCTTATCGAAAATTTCTTTAACTATATCCCCGCAATTTTTAAGCGATGCGGTTTTTGCCTTACGGTTGGGGTCGTCTGCGGAATTTACGACAGGAGAAACCACAAGCGACAGAAAATCGGTTACAATCGTTTTAAGCTCTTTGTCGGTTGCAACCACGTTTGTAACAACGCTTCCCGATTCCGAAAGTGCCTTGCCGGTGCAAATCTTTGCGGGGTCTACGTTGTTTGCGCCCGCAAGAATCAATGGACTCGAAGTAGCTATTTGGG
>CAMUAL010000049.1 GCA_947086925.1 uncultured Clostridia bacterium | reverse complement strand
CTACCCCTTTATGGGATAAGCCTTAAATTGCTAAATTTTGTGATTAGCGTTTCTTTGAAACACTAAATACCTGATACGATTACTTCCTCGGGTTTTTAATATTAGCCTGTGCCGCGGCAAGACGTGCGATAGGCACGCGATAAGGCGAGCAAGATACGTAGGTAAGCCCTATGTTATGGCAAAATTCTACGCTCGAAGGGTCGCCGCCGTGCTCTCCGCAAATACCGCAGTGCATGTTCGGGCGAGTCTTTCTGCCCAAAGTAACGGCGGTTTTCATAAGCGAGCCTACGCCCTTTTGGTCGAGGCGTGCAAACGGGTCGCTCTCGTAAATTTTGTTGGCGTAATATGCACCGAGGAACTTGCCCGCATCATCACGGCTGAATCCGAACGTCATTTGGGTAAGGTCGTTTGTGCCGAAACAGAAGAACTCCGCTTCGGTTGCAATCTCGTCGGCGGTGATAGCCGCGCGCGGAATTTCAATCATAGTGCCTACTTCATAGTTAAGCTTAATGCCCGCTGCCTTGATTTCGGCGTCGGCGGTTTTAACAACTATGTCTTTAACAAACTTCATTTCCTTAACTTCGCCGGTAAGCGGAATCATGATTTCCGGAACGAGTTTCCAATCTTTGTGCTTTTTCTGTACGCTTATAGCCGCTTTTATAACAGCCTTGGTCTGCATAACCGCAATTTCGGGATACGTTACGGTAAGACGGCATCCGCGGTGACCCATCATGGGGTTGAACTCGTGGAGCGACGCGATAATTTCCTTAATGCGGGTTACGCTCTTATTCTGAGCTTTTGCAAGCGCGGCAATGTCGGCCTCGTCGGTGGGAACAAATTCGTGAAGGGGCGGGTCGAGGAAACGTATGGTTACGGGGTGACCGCCGAGAGCCTCGAACAAACCTTCGAAGTCGGCTTGCTGCATGGGTTCGATTTTGGCAAGTGCCGCCTCGCGTTCTTCAACGGTATCAGAGCAAATCATTTCGCGGAATGCACCGATTCTTGCGGGGTCGAAGAACATATGCTCGGTACGGCAAAGACCTATGCCCTGCGCTCCGAAAGCCGCCGCCTGCTTTGCGTCGGCGGGAGTGTCGGCGTTTGTGCGCACACCGAGCGCCTTGTATTTGTCGGCAAGCTCCATGATTCTGCCGAAGTAACCCGAATTGGGGTCGGCGGGAACGGTTTTAATCGCGCAGTCGTAAATGTTGCCGGTAGAACCGTCAAGACTGAGCGCGTCGCCCTCGCGGAAAGTTTTCCCGCCGAGTTCGAAGTATTTTTCTTCTTCGTGCATGTTGATTTCGCCGCAACCCGATACACAGCAAGTACCCATGCCGCGGGCAACAACCGCCGCGTGCGAGGTTTGACCGCCGCGCACCGTCAAAATACCCTGAGCATACTTCATACCCTCGATATCTTCGGGGCTTGTTTCAAGGCGAACGAGAATTACGTTTTTACCCTTCTTGCCTTCCACAACCGCGTCTTCTGCCGTAAATACGATAGTGCCGGTAGCGGCTCCGGGAGATGCCGCAATGCCCTTGCCGACTACATTTTTCTTGTCTGCCTCTTTAAGGGCGGCAACGTCGAACGTGGGATGCAAAAGCATGTCGAGCGATTTTGCATCTATCTGCATAAGAGCCTCTTTCTCGGAAATCATCTTTTCGTCGATAAGGTCGCATGCAATTTTTATTGCGGCAGCCGCAGTGCGCTTGCCGTTACGGGTTTGGAGCATGTAAAGCTTGCGGTTTTCAACCGTGAACTCCATATCCTGCATATCGCGGTAATGGTTTTCGAGAGTGTTGCAAACCGTAAGGAACTGCTTGTATACTTCGGGGAACACTTCCGCCATTTTTGCAATGGGCATGGGAGTGCGAACGCCCGCAACAACGTCTTCGCCCTGAGCGTTGGTTAAGAACTCGCCCATAAGACCTTTTTCGCCGGTAGCGGGATTACGCGTAAACGCAACGCCCGTTCCGCAGTCGTCGCCCATGTTGCCGAACGCCATCATCTGCACGTTTACGGCAGTACCCCAACTGTACGGAATGTCGTGGTCCATACGGTAAATATTTGCGCGGGGGTTGTCCCACGAACGGAACACCGCTTTGATAGCCTCGAAAAGCTGAACTTTCGGGTCGTCGGGGAAATCGGAACCAAGCTGTTTTTTGTATTCGGCTTTGAACTGATTGGCAAGGGTTTTAAGGTCGTCGGCGGTAAGTTCTACGTCAAGCTTAACTCCCTTTTTGTTCTTCATTTCGTCGATAAGTTTTTCAAAGTACTTCTTGCCGACTTCCATAACAACGTCGGAGAACATCTGTATGAATCTGCGGTAGCAGTCCCATGCCCAACGGGGATTACCCGACTTTGCGGCAATGGTGTTTACAACCGTTTCGTTTAAACCTAAGTTAAGTATGGTGTCCATCATTCCGGGCATGGACGCACGCGCGCCGCTGCGTACCGAAACCAAAAGAGGATTTTCTTTATCGCCGAATTTCTTGCCGGTGATTTTTTCCATCTTTTCGATGTACTGCATGATTTCTTTCTGTATGCCGTCGTTAATCTTCTTACCGTCTTCGTAGTACTGCGTGCAGGCTTCGGTGGAAATTGTGAAGCCCTGAGGAACGGGCAAGCCGATGTTGGTCATTTCGGCAAGGTTGGCGCCCTTACCGCCCAACAACTCGCGCATGTTTGCATTGCCTTCGCTGAAAAGGTAGCAATATTTTTTTGCCATAAGTTTTGTATACTCCTTGTAATAGATTTACCAAAATTTATTATACCACAACATATAAACCAAAAGCAACTGATTTTCGCAATTATGACAAATAAGATATATTTTAAAGTGCGGAAAAAAAGCCCAAACTGTCGAGCTTTCCGAATTGATGCGCAAAACGAACGCCGTAAAATCCCACGGTATTCATAACAGACTTTGCATCGGCAACGATTTTGTACGCGTTCCCCGCCTCGGCGTTTAAAACAGAACGCGCTATTTCACCGCGCTCACCCGCGGGAAACGTAATGCCGAGTCCGTTGGACACAAACGACGCAAGCAAAACGCGCAAAACCGAAAGTCCCGCTTTTTCGGGTTCTGACACCGTGAGCTCTCCCAATGCCGAAACGGTTTCGGCATACATGCGCTTGTTTTCTCCGACAACGCACTTATTTGCCGCCTCGCATATAACACATGCCGCCGCATACGCCTCGGGATAAGACGCAAGCGACAGCGTGAAAAGGTCGCCGAACGTCGCGCCGCCGAGTATGTAATAGCCCGCCTTGGACGGGCATAAAAAGTAGTTGCAAGCCGAAAACAACTGCGCGGCGAATTTAAGCTTATATTTCGGTTTAAGCGCGCCGCGGGCAAGAACGTCGTACACAAATCCGTCATCGCACAAAAGCGTAAGCATACGGTCGCTCTCGCCTCGGACTCTTGCCGCTATGCAAATTCCGCCGAGCTGTTTTTCTTCCATTCGTTCCTCACAAATCAGTCGAGTGGGTCGCGTACCTCGCCTCGGGTCAAATCGCTGTAAAGCATGTAA
This sequence comes from uncultured Clostridia bacterium, assembly GCA_947086925.1. Lineage (GTDB taxonomy): Bacteria > Bacillota > Clostridia > Christensenellales > Pumilibacteraceae > Pumilibacter. The sequence continues at coordinate 5,483 of CAMUAL010000049.1, read as the reverse complement.
TACCCCGGCATTCCCGTCTGCGCGAACATCTGCCACGCAACCGTAGGAAGCGGCATGAATGCCGCGAACATTTCGCACTCTTTTTCTTCAAAATCGTCCATAGAGTCACCTCTATTGTAGTGTGCCGCTACTCTGCCGCTAAATATACGCGGCAATATTTATAAATTCGTTTTTGCGTTGTATCCTATGTCGCGCAACACGTTTTGTTTGTTGCGCCAATCTTCGCGCACTTTTACGAACAGCTTTAAATACACCTTTGTGTTCAAAAGTTTTTCTATGTCTATGCGTGCGCGTTCTCCTATCGTTTTGAGTTTACTCCCCTTTTCGCCTATTATTATCGCCTTGTGACTCTCTTTTTCGCAGATAATGTCAACGTCGATATTCGCTAGTCCGCCATCGTATACCATGGTTTGAATATATACGCCTATGCCGTGCGGGATTTCGTCTTGCAAGAACAAGAGTGCCTTTTCGCGGATTATCTCGCATATCATGTAGCGTTCGCTTTTATCGGTGATTTCCTCGGGGTCGAAGTAGCAGTCGCCCTCTACGAGTTCGCCCTTTAAGTAGCTTTTAAGCAGTTCTATGTTGTCGCCCTTGCGGCACGACGTGGGAATAATCTCTTTTATTGCGCCGCGCTTACCGTCGGCGCGTGTAAGATACGCAAGCTTTGACAGCTTGGGATAAATCTTTTCGTACGAAACGAGGTCGGTTTTGTTTATAACAACATACACCGATTTCTGCGTATATAACATTTTTTCAATAAACGCGATTTCCGAATCGGTGATTTTTTTAGACGCGTCCAAAACTATAACCGTTGCGTCCGCACCGTCGGTTGCCGTATTTACGCACTTGCTCATGTAGTCGTCGAGTTTTGACTGCGGCTTATGAACGCCGGGGGTATCCACAAAAACCATCTGCGAATCTTTATCGGTAAGTATGCCGAGAATTTTATCACGCGTCGTCTGAGCCTTCGGCGTGACTATGGAAACTTTTTCGCCCACGAGAGCGTTCATTAAACTCGACTTGCCCACGTTCGGTTTTCCGAGAATCGCAATAAATCCGCTTAACATTTTTCTTCACCTCGTCGTAATCCCACAACGGCAAGTATTTCTTCTTCCGCCTTGCGCATTACCGCTCGGTCGCCGTCGTCTATATGGTCGAATCCGAGAACGTGAAGCAATCCGTGCAAAAACAGAAACCCCCGTTCACGCTCGACTCCGTGCCCGTATTCTTCCGCCTGCATAGCCGCAACTTCGTTGCATATAACTATACTGCCCAAAAGCACGTTCCCGCTTTCGGGATTTATATCGAGCGGATAATTTTTTTTCGTGAACGGCTTATATTCGCCGTATTTCAGATTCAAAAGCGGAAAGCTTAATACGTCGGTTGCGTTATCCGCTCCGCGCTCGGTTTTGTTAATCATGCGGATTTCTTCCGCCGAAACAAACGAAAGCTCCACTTCCGCACCGCCCGACAGCGAAAAATATTCGCTCGCGGCGCACGCGATTTTATCGGCGAAATCCGCCGCGCCTTCCGATTCGACGCACAGAACTTTTAACGCGCTCATTTACCGCTGCTCCCGTCGGGATATTTAAGCCGCTTGTGAAACTGTCCGCCGTAAGCCGAAATTATCGTCATGCGGATAATATCGAGGTCGCGCAGAGTAATGTCGCAATCGTCGAACTGTCTTGCGTTTATACGGTCGGATATGAGCTTACGCAATAGCTTATCCACACGCTCGGCGTCGGGGTTGTCCATAGCCCTTATTGCCGCCTCGCTGCTGTCGCAAAGCATGATTATCGCGGCTATTTTCGTTACGGGCGTGTGACCGTGGTAGCTGTATTCTTCTATGTCCACTTCGCCGTCGGTGAGCTGCTTTGCTTTATTCAAAAACACGTAAATGGGAAGCGTTCCGTGATGCTGAACGGTTATATCGGATATTTCGTGCGGAATACGATATTCGTCGCACAGCCGCTTTCCTTCGGTGGTGTGTCCGCGAATAATCTCCGCACTCACCTCGGGCAGAAGTCCGTCGCGCGGATTGTCGTCGGGCTGATTTTCTTTAAAATGCAACGGATTCACAAGCTTGCCTACATCGTGATAATATGCGCACGCGCGGGCAAGATACGGATTTTCTCCTATTGCCGACGCGCAAACCTCGGCAAAATTGGCAACCGCCAAACTGTGAATAAACGTACCGGGAGCTTCCTCTTTAAGACGTTTTATAAGCGGCGCGTTGTGGTCGGTAAACTCGACAAGACGCGTATTCGTTACAAGATTGAACATAGATTCGAAAACGGGTTGGAGCGCAACCGCCACTATAACCTGACCGAAAGTTCCGCCTGCCAAAAATCCGATTTCTTTAAGCGTGAGAATTTTTTCGCCGAAAGCCGAAACCACTGCAAACACCGCAAGCACCGACATAAGCGCGATTAAGAGTCCTTTTAAAACAAAGTTTATGCGCTTCGTTTCGCCGCTGAGCCAATAAGCAACAACGGTTCCGCCCGTAAGTCCTTGCGCAAACTTCGACACCACGGCATAATAATTGAGGTTATTCGCAAGTCGCATCTGCGTTAAAAGTATAAACATAATGAGAATATTTACGAAAATATTTGCGCTGAACGCGTCGCGCCCATCGACTAACGAAACCACTATAAACGAGGCAAGCATGGCGGGCATTAAAAACGAATTTATGCCTTCGAGGTAAATATTAAGTATTACCGTCATTGCCATTGCGAGATTTATCGCGCCGAAAGCACGCAGATTCTTAACGAGCGAATGACGCGAACAAACCACGTACAGGTAATGCCCCAAATATATGATTAAAATTACGATAGCAAATAAAACATACGGCAATACGCCGATTGCTTCGTCGGTTTTTACTATAAATACGAATTTCAGTACCGACGCGATTATAATCGACGCGGTAGCCGCCAAAAACACGCACAGCGAGCGTCCTACCGTACCTTTCGGCAAATGCTCGAACTTCACGGTTTTATCCATTGTTTTCGGTTTCTCCTTTGTCTGCTTTTTCATAAGCTTTTACTATTCTTTGCACCAACTCGTGACGCACCACGTCGGTTTCGGTAAGTCTTATAACCTCTATGCCCTCTACGCCGCGCAGTTTTTCGGCGGCGTCGCTCAATCCGCTTCTGCGCCCGACGGGTAAATCGATTTGCGTTATATCGCCCTCGACAACCATTTTACTGCCCTCGCCCAAACGGGTAAGAAACATCTTCATTTGCTCGGGCGTAGTATTCTGCGCCTCGTCGAGTATCACAAACGCCGATTTCAGCGTTCTGCCGCGCATGTACGCGAGCGGTGCGATTTCAAGGATTCCGCGCTCTATGAGCTTTAAGTAACTTCCACCCATGAGTTCTTCGAGTGCGTCGTAAAGCGGGCGCAGGTACGGGTCTACCTTCATTTGAACGTCGCCCGGCAAGTAACCCAACTTTTCGCCGGCCTCTATTGCGGGACGCGTGAGTATTATTTTGCGTACTTCGCCCGAACGCAATGCGTTTACCGCCCGCGCAACCGCAAGAAATGTTTTACCGCTTCCCGCAGGTCCTATTCCTATTACAACCGAATTGTTTTTTATCGCGTTTACGTAGTCGAGCTGTCCTTTCGATTTTACGCGCAGTTTTTTGCCGCTGTGCGTTACCGCCGCAACCGAGCCGTACAGCTCGGATATATTGTCGGCTTGTCCGCTTTCGACAAGACCCAACGTGTGCGACACAATGCGTTTGCTTACTTCCTCGCCGCTTTGCGCGATTTTATCGAGTGCGGATATAAGACTCTCGGCTTTATCCACACCGTCGCTATCGCCGCGAAGCATTACGCCGTTGCCGCTCTCGGTTACGCTTACGCCGAGGTGCTTTTCGATATAACGCACGTTTTCGTCAAGCTCGCCGAAAAGCGCGGTAAGGTCGGACTTATATTCGATTTGTCGTACAGTTACAGCCGTAAATACTATCTCCTGTGATTATGTTGTGCCTATTACGGTCTCCGCGGAAATGAACACGTTGACCGCATAAACGCTTTCGCTTAATCTCCGCACGGTGTGACTCACGGTAAACCCCGTGCAAATCTCCTTGTCGATAAATTCCGCAAGCACGGCTTCTTCACGCTTTTTGGCAAGAGTTTCGATGTCTGCGGTCATTTTGCGCGCCTCATACTCGGTTATCGTTGCATACTTGACCGATATAGGCAAAAACACGCTCAACTTACTCGTACTTTCCGCAACCGAGATTCCCGCACCCGAAGGAGGTTTTTTGCCGATGGTAAGTCCGAATATTTTGAGCCTTGTGCGCGAATACGACTTTACGGGAAAATACTCGTACCACTCCGTTGAAACGGTTTCGCTTTTTGTAAAAGCAACTCTGCCGTACACCGTGCCGCTTGCACGCGACCGAACCGTGTTACCCTCGGCGTCGGTGCGATACGCGCCTATCAGCGGAGTACCTTTAAACACGTTTTGCCCCGCTTCGACAAGCGAAGTGCCTTCTCGCGTTACGATGCGCGTAACCGTTGCGTCGTATTTTGAAGTAACGTCCGTTTCGGAATATCCGAGCGGCGGCGACGCCGGTTCGCTTTCAAACACCGTAACCTTTACGGTTGTACCCGTTTTACTCACCGTGGCAAGCGTTATGCCATCGCACGACCTTAGTGCCGCGCTTAACGCCTCGCCGTTAAAGCCGGACAGTTTTTTGCCCACACCGATATTGTTAGCGGCAAGCACGTTTTCTATCACTTTATCGGGTACGGTTTCGTTTCCGCTTATTTCTATGCGCCAAACATAATTGTTCGACAACGCCAAAAGCACGGAAAACACCAATAAACTCACCGCAAAACCCAACCTCGGCAAAGCGCTTTTAAGCACACGCGCAAAGTGCGTAGAAGTGTCCGCACTGTAATTATAGCACATATCATTTAAAATAGCAAAAGTTTTACGCAAGTCTTTTTTTATTACGTAAAACCCGCATTCGCCGCTTTTTTTGCTTGTAAAATCCGATACCGCCACGTCGGCGTCGTTAAGCGCGGATATAAGACGGGCATGATTGTAGCCCGACACTTTTATAAAAACTGATGCCGGTTTCATGCGTTTTCCTCTTTGCGCACGATGTTTGCGTCGTTTGTGTAAACAGCCTGAATTTCGCCGCGCACAAGCACACTGCCGCCGCTTATATCCGCCGCATTAAGTTCTTTGCCTTCTACATACAAAACGCCCTTGCGTAGCATAAAAGCCATTACGCGGGCGTCTATACGCAATATTTTTTTTATTCCCTCGATATACACCGCCTCGCCGTTGTAAACCACGTAATTATATCCGAGGCTTAATTTGGCTTCGTCGTATCCGAGTACCGATGCTATTTCTCCGAAAAAACTCATTTTTTTACCGTCCCGCCGTAAGTTCTGTTAAGCAACGGTTTTTTGCCGTCCCGCCGTAAGTTCTGTTAGCAGCGGCTTTTGCCGTCCCGCCGTAA
>CAMUAL010000048.1 GCA_947086925.1 uncultured Clostridia bacterium | reverse complement strand
CGGTTGCGGGGGTATCTTCAATACAGTCATGCAGAAGTGCCGCCGCTATTGTTTGGTAGTCGAGTCCCAAATCGAGCAATATGCTTGCAACCGCCATGGGGTGCGTTATATACGGCTCGCCCGAATCGCGAGTTTGACCGTTGTGCATAGCCAAAGCGTAGTCGAACACTTTATCAAGCAGTTCAACCTGATTCTTCGAAAACACGCTTTTGTAACGCTCTTTAAGTTGTTTTATACGTTCTTCCATCAGCTCCGACTTATTTGACTCAAAATATATTTGTAAACTTTCGAATTGTTCAAATCGCCGCGCACATCTTTATTCACCGAAACCGTAAACGGACTTTTTGAGGTTGTTATAAAACCGAGCTCGGAAAACACCATAATTCCCGCAACGAATTGATTTATATTCATATTGTGACGTGCGGAAAGAAGTTTGTAATATGCAAGCAAATTATCTGCGGACAGACCGGCGTTTTTTCTGAGTGCATCGAAACATTCTCCGAACTTTTCGCGCGAGTCGTCAATCCCCTCGAAAAATATATGTTGATTATCCGATTCGGGTACGTAAATTTTCGCCTTGGTCTTTTTTTTCAGCATGCCCGCAAGTGCATACGCGGGCGGCGTATCCAAAAACACAATAGTATCGTAACCCGAGAGCATTATTCCCGAATTGATTTCCGGCGAAACTATTACTTTGGAATAATTGTTTACTGTGGTAGAATATAAAAATTCATGCAGCAACGTGCGCGAATTTAGCTGAGGTAGAAATTTCCGATATGTTTGCTCCGAGCCTGCTATAATCATAACTCCGAACAGATTTTTTTCTATAATTTCCGACAGTTCGCTTTCGGCATAGGTAATAAAATCATTTTTATCGTTTTCGCCGTACATGAGCGTTTTAAGATAATTCGCTTTTGCAACCGAATCGTTAATATAAAGATTGCTCGGAGCGGCAGCTTTCAAAAAGCCTTTCGCGCTTTCTTTTCCGCCGTAACGGTTAAGCTGTAATTCGACAATCAAATCTTTTGAGCCGCTACCCATTAAAAACTGATTTTGCTCGTAGTAATTGAATGCAAGTATCTGCAATCCGCTTTCGGTTGTTATGTTTGTATGGATGTGGTTGTTTTTGCACGGATTGACCGTAAGTTTATTTACCGTGGTTTTGAACAGCGGACGTGAATTGCTGTTGCCCGCCGGCTCTATGCACTCTAATGCGCGCGCCAAGCTCAAATCGAGTTCCGATTCGTCGATTTCGGTATCGTATTCCTGATTCATTTCGAACAGCGATTCGGGAAAGCCGCTTAAATACTCGTTTACGCGAGATTTGAAAAGCGGAATATTTTTCTCCTCTATCGAAAATCCCGCAGCTTGGCTGTGACCGCCGAATTCGACGAGTATGTCGCTTACTGAGCTCAACAATTCGTAAATATTTATATCGGGAATACTGCGCGACGTTCCTTTGTAATAATCGCCCGAATTTACCATGACGAATGCGGGGCGGTGAAAATCACCCGCAAGACGCGCCGCCAAAATACCCGTTATGCCCTTTTCCCATTCGGGATTGCTGAGAACTACCGAGCGTGAAGAAATCAAATCTTCATATTGCAAATCAACCATCGCTTCGCTGTAAAGCTTGTCGCAAAGCTGTTTGCGGCGAGTGTTGTCGTCGTTGATTTCGCTTATTATGTCGGATACGTGTTTTGTATCGGTGCTTGTAAGAAGTTCAAACGCGCGGTATGCGTCGCCCATTCTGCCGGCGGCGTTAATGCGCGGCGCGATTTTGTAAGCTATATCGCCGCTTAAAATCGGGTATGTAAGCTTTTGGTCTTCTATCAGAAGCTTTAATCCGAGATTTTTGTTTTCTTCGAGTTTTTTAAGTCCAAGCTGTACGATAAGGCGGTTTTCGTCCAAAAGAGGAACAAGGTCGGCAATGGTAGCAACAGCCGCCAAATCGAAAAACTGTTCGGCGGCTTCTATACCGCCCAACGCCTGTATAAGTTTTAACGCCACTCCCGCGCCGCATAGGAACGAGCATGAATAGTTGCAGTCGCTCTGTTTGGGGTTTACGACAATGCACTCGGGTATAACGTCGGCAACTTCGTGGTGGTCGGTTACTATAACGTCAACCCCCAAATCCATTGCGTAAGCAACTTCTTCGCTTCCGGAAATTCCGCAATCGCATGTAAGAATAAGGTCGGGACAGCATTTTTCGATTATGCTTTCAATCGATTCTACGTTTAATCCGTAACCGTCACCCACACGGTTGGGTATATGAACGTAAACATCGAGTCCGCGCGACGACAAATAAAGCGACAGTATAGAAGATGCGCAAATTCCGTCGGCGTCGTAATCGCCGTAAATAACAACTTTCTGTTTTTCCCGTATGGCGGTGTTAAGCCGCTCGACCGCTTCCGTCATTCCTTTCATTGTAAACGGGTCATACATGTCGTTTATATCGGGATACAGATATTTGCGCACTTTATCTTCGGTATCTACCCCGCGTGAAATCAAAAGCTCGGCTAAGCGCGGATGCAAACCGAACGCGCTTTGCAGCTTTTTAACGAGTTCGCCGTCGGGAACCGATGAATTTCTTTTTATAAGGTTAAAGTTCATATATTCCTTTTATAAAAATAAGCCTCCGTGCATTGAAGGCTTATTTCATGTTATTTTACAAATCGATTAGGCAACAACAGCCTTCTTCTCGCCCTTATTCTCCTTTTCGGATTTGGGAGCTTTGAGCTTGCGGTCTTTCCACATAGCCCATATAGAAGGTGAAATGAAAATCGAAGAATACGTACCCGCGAGCAAGCCTGCGATTATGGGCAACGCGAATATACGTATAGACGCAACGCCTATTATAGCAACCATGCCGATGGTGAGTAGTGTTGTTATCGATGTGTTTATAGAACGCACAAGCGTTTCGCGTATAGACTGATTTGCGATAAACGTAGCCGTGCTTGTTTTGTGGTATACGGACTTTTTGTTTTCGCGTATGCGGTCGAATACTATAATCGTATTGTTAATGGAATAACCGAGAATCGTAATAAGCGCGGCTATAAACGAACTGCTTATTTCGATGTGGAATATAGCCATAAACGAAAACATTATAAGTATGTCGTGCAAAAGTGCCACGACTGCCGAAATGCCGCTCGAAACTTCGAATCTGAATGCAATGTAAACAAGCATCAGGACGATAGAAAGGCAAATTGCAAGAATCGCATCGGTTAAAAGTTCGCCGCTTATGGTTGCGCTTACCGACGTTCCTTTTGCCGCCTGACCGGAATAATAGTCGTCTACCATTGACGCGCTTTCAAGCCCGGATTTAAATGCCGCGTTTGCTTCCGAAACATTAAACGTAATTGTTTTGCCGTCATTGCTCAAAGCAAAGTCGGTTGCAGTTATGCCGTTTTCGGCGGCAAGATTTTTTATACCTTCGACTTTGCTGTTATAAAGCGTTTCGTTTAAAGGAAAATCGGTGTAAGTAACGGTGTATGCAATTCCGTTTTCGGAAATCGCAGGAACGATTTTGAAAACCTGTTGCAATGCCGTTTCGATAGCGGGGTTTACTTCGTCGTTCATTTTGGAATCGTCGATACCGCTCGGTGCTTTGTATTTTATATAAAGCGATGCGTCGCTACCGTTGCCCTGACGCTGTATGCTCGAAACTTTTACGTTATAGCTGTTGCCGTCTTCGTCGGTAAGATTCTCTATAATGTCGGTAACTTCTTTTACGTAATAATCGTAAGTGGCGTCGGTAAGTTTTGTTTTGAGGGTTGCGTTAATCGTGTAACCGCCCTGAAAATCCATGCCGAGGTTTAACGGCTCGCCCAAAGTAAATCCGAATATAATCATCATGACGATTGCAAGAGCGAAAATACATGCGGGTATAATAAACCAAATTTTCTTTTTTTCTATAAGCTTAAAATCTTTTTCCAGAAGATTAGATATTTTCATAAGCAACCTCCCCTTCCGTCGATTTTTTGCCTTCTTCCGCTATTTCCACACTTTCTTGCACTTCGACGGTTTCTTCTTCCGACGAATCGGTTTCTTCAACGCCTTTTGCGCGTTTTAAGCTAAACCACGAAGGTTTATCGGGCATAATGGCAATGAAGTATTTAACGAGTTTTCTCGTTACGAGCATTGCGCTGAACAGCGACAAAATTATACCTACCAACAGAGTTATTGCAAATCCGCGAATCGAACCCGTTCCGAAGATTAACAATACTACCGCGGCAATAATGGTTGTTACGTTACTGTCTACGATAGCCATGGTTGCCCGTTTAAAACCGAAGTTTGACGACGCAAGCATCGATTTACCGTTTTTGTATTCATCGCGGATACGCTCGTAAATAATTACGTTGGCGTCAACCGCCATACCTATACTCAGGATTATACCCGCAATGCCGGGAAGCGTAAGCTGAACCCAAGGCAATACCGATAAGAAGAACAGCATGAGCGCGGTATAAAGCAGTAGCGACATAGACGCAACTACGCCGAGCATTCTGTAACGCCATATAAGGAAAGCCATTACAAGTACAAGTCCGATTATGCCCGCTATGATTCCGTAAAACAAAGCCTGTTCGCCGAGAGTCGGAGAAACCGTGTTGCTTTCGAGCAAAGAAAGTTTGACTTCGAACTGTCCCGAAGTGATTTGGTCGGCAAGGTTTTGCGCGTCATCATAAGTCATGTCGGGACTTTCGATTATCGCTTGTCCGTTTGTTATTGCTACGTTAATCGTAGGACTCGATATAGTATCGTCTACGCCGTCGACGGTGGAAATTATCGACATAGTTTCGCCTATGTGATTGCTTGTGGCATCGGCAAATGCCGCCGTTCCATCGCTGTCGAGCGAAAGCGAAACCACAGGATTACCGCTTTGGTCGTACATAGCTTGCGCACGCACTACGTTTTTACCGGTAAGCACGGTTTCACCTGTTTTGTCGAGTACGAATTTAAGTTCGGCGGGTTTACCTATTATGGTGAATATTTCGCCGGGGTCGTCTACATCGGGCACTTCTACTCTGAGTCGGTCGCTTCCTTCGCGTACGACGGTTGCCTCAGTGTAGCCGCGCGATGAAAGCAATCTTTCAAGACGGGTTCTTGTGGCTTCCAAACGGGTGGATATATCCGATGACGTATCTTCCGAGCTGTCCATTCCGTAAACGGCGTATACGCCGCCTTTCAAGTCAAGTCCGAGCTTAATTGCGCTTCCGAACGATTTAAAGGTTGTAAGACCGAAATGAAACGTGCAAAAGGACATGATTAAACCGATTATCGTAATAACGCCAATTATAGATAATTTTATGATTGACGATTTTTTCTTCATTTAGAGCCTCCTGCATGCAATATATCTATTATATAATAAAAATGAAAGAATAGTCAAATAAATAACGCGATAAATGTAAAAAAGATACAGCTTACAATTCGTTTTCAATGCAATAAATTGCCAAAGCGCATTCGAGTCTTTTTTTCATAAGTGCGCATGCGGTTTTATACGGCACTGTTATTTCGCCGTTAAAGTTTACCGCGTTTGCCGCACAGCCGCCGCTGCAATAATATTTTGCCCAACACTGCTTGCATGTAGGCTTATACGCAAGGTTGTTGCGGGTAAATTTTTCGTAAAGCTCAATATCGATTTTGCCGTCGTTTATGTTGCCCATTTTGTACGCTTCGTTGCCCACGAACTGATGACACGGGTAAATATCTCCCGCAGGAGTTACGGCAACATATTCCGTACCCGCCCCGCAACTCGAATAGCGTTTGCTTAAACACGGCGAATGTTTCAGGTCTACTATAAAGTGAAAAAAGCTGAACCAACTTTCGGGGTTTTTGCGGCGTTTAATGTACTCCGCGGCAAGGATTTCGTACTGTTCGTACAATTCGTCCAAATCGGAATCATTAAGCGCAAGCGGGTGTCCGTCGGGCAAAACCACCGGCTCTAACGAAAGCTTGTCGAATCCGTAGTCGGCAATCGCCAAAGCGTCGGCGGCGAAATCTTTGTTAAGCGACGTAAAAGTGCCGCGCACATAATACTGACCGTCGCCGCGTATGCGTCGAAAAGCCAATGCGTTTTTAAGCACTACGTCAAACGAGTCTTTGCCGTTTTGAGTCTTGCGTACTTGATTATGCACATTTTTGCGCCCGTCTATACTTATTACCACGTTGTACATTTCACGGTTTAAAAACTCGGAAATCTCGTCGTTTAAGTTAAGGGCGTTTGTCGTGATAGTGAATCTGAAATTTTTGTCATGAGTCTTTTCGAGTTCGCGTCCGTGCTTAACCGCGGCATAAACCGCATCCATATTCATAAGCGGTTCGCCGCCGAAAAAGTCCACTTCGAGATTGCGGCGCGTTCCGCTTTTTTCCGCAAGAAAATCAAGAGCCTTGCAAGCGGTTTCGATGCTCATGCTTGCTTTATGCCCCGAATACTTTCCCTCGTCGGCAAAGCAGTATGTGCATGCGAGATTACAGTTATGACAAATATTCAGGCACATTGATTTAATTGTGCCGTCGGGCTTGGGCGGAACATAGTCCGCACGCGACGAAAAAAGCGCGCCCGATTTTATAAGCGCCTCGACTTCTTCCGCTTCTTCGGGAAAAAGTTTCCGCACACGCGAAAACTCTCCGTCGTTAATTTCACCGCTCGGAGAGTTGACAGTATCTATAAACTTTTTCATTGACGAGTCTATTCGGCAAAGAGTGCCGCTTTCGACGTCGAGCAAAAAATCCTGCCCTAAGCAAGTAAAGGTATGTACCATCGTTTGTTTACGCTTTAAGCCGAAATACCCGACCTACCTGTTGTCCTCTTTTTGTATTCTGTCGATTTTTCTTTCGCAAGATTGGTTGCCTACGGTGCAACTTGTTTTGCACGCCGATTGGCAACTTGCTTGACATTCGCCGCAACCCGTGCCTTTGCCGCACTCTACGGTTTTTTCGGCAACGATTTTAATGTGTTTCATAAAAATATTCCTCCGTTAATAAGCTTACATATTCAGTATACAAAAATCGGCGGATAAAATCAAGTGTTTTTATGTGTTTTTTCGTAACCATGTAATAATCGCATAAATTCATATCAGCGTTGCTTTTTGAAACCCGCAAGTATTCCGCTGAGCATACCCGTTACACTACCGAGTGCTATGTCGTTTAAAATATCGAGTCCGATTTTAAATTCGCCGTCAAGCAACGAGAAAATAACGTAAGCGAGTCCTATATATAAAATACCGATTATAATGCCTTTGAGCCAGTTGTTAGACTTGTTTTTAACGGCTATCAGACAGCCGAGTAAAATGCTTATTCCTTTTATAATCTGATTTATAACGGGTATTACCCCGTCGCTTATGTTAAACAGCTTTATAATGAGTGCCGCCAAAAGCACTAATACAAGCGAGAGTATAACGGCGATTATAAGTGCTTTTAAAATTTCGAATACCACTTTGCTTTTTTTAGCTTCGTTTTCCATATAAAAACCTCCACAGATACTAATGTATATGCGGAGGTTGTCTTATTTATAACTGCTTGTCTTTTACTTTTTTGCCGTGGAGCGAGGTTTGCGCGTAGCCGCGGGCTTCTTTGCGGGAGCGGGGTTTTCCGCGGTTGCCGCTTCTTCCGACTTCGCCTGTTCCTCGGGTACAACTTCGGCAACGGGTTCTTCTTTTGCTTCTTCTTTTACTTCCGCTTTTTCTTCTGCGGGAGTTTCGTTTGCAACAACGGGGTCAGCCGCTTTTTCGGATTCTGCCGCTGCGGGAGCGTCTTTGGTTTCGGTTTCCGCAAACGGCTCGCTTGCGGGCGCATCGGCTTTGCTTATTATTTGGTAAACGGCTTGAACGTCGAATACCATGGTGGATTTGTTGTCGCCCACACCGGTTTCGATAACCATTTCTTTATCTACGGGACTGATGTCCTTGATTTCGATAATAGTGCCGACTACGCCGCCTACCGTTTTGATTACGTCGCCGGGGCGCAAAGCCGAGTGCAAGTCGTTAATCGCTTTATTTCTGCGTTTGTTTGTAAACATGGGCAGCACTATCAACACAATAATCATAACCGCCAAAAGCACAAGCATGATTATCGTTTGCGTTTTGTTCTCTATGCCAAGTAAATAGTTAAACATTAAAATCTTTTACTCCTGTAAATATTATATTAAGACTTTAACATAATTTACCGATTAAAGCAAGCAATTTAATGTGAAAATTTCATCACCGATTGATTTTTTCGAAATTGTCTTCGCGTTTTGCGTCGAATATTTGCATAAGACGGTTGCACAGTCTTTTGTCGGTGAAATTGCCGCTTAACCTGAGTTCGAGAGGAGCAATATCTATAAGATACAGCATAAGTTGTTCGGTTCCCACTATATCGTATTCGAAATCGCTTTCGGGCAGATGTCCGCACACGTTGAATCTGTTGTCGGTTTGTTTAACGTCGAGACGCATTATTTTCGGATTTACCGCCCCTATTAAAAAACGGATAAGCTCGTTAAAGGTTTCTTCGTCCAATAAATAAAGCGCGTTCGACATGGCAAGGTCGGCAATCTCCTGCCAACGCTTTTTAAGTTCTTGCATTCTGAAATTAAAGATTCCGTCAAGCGACATTCCGTCTTGCATAATCAAACAACTTTCTATAAGCTCGCGCTCGTTTTCGCGGTCGAACGCAACAAGCGTATGAATAAGCAGGTTGTACGAATTGCGGTCGAGAGGCAGTTTAATGGCATTGCGCAGAAATTCGTATTTGACTACGGTGGCATACATATCTATTAAGCAAGAGCGAATTTCGCCGAGCAGTTGCGACTTGCACTTTTCGCACGCAACCGACACTATTGTCGCGGTGGGTGTTTCGGCACACGCATATATTCCGCCGCACTTTTTGACTCTTATGGCAAATACTTCTTCTATTGTTTTAAACCAATTTGCGTGCTCACCTGCTACGCTGAATCCGAATTGAAACATTCCCTGTAAACCTCTTTACTTATTTTATGCAGTGTATCGTTTTTTAAGCGTGAAAATCATGTAAATATATGTCGGCTATTTAAGAAAAAACATTAAAAAAAATTTGAAAATCATGTTAAAATCTCTTGCTTTTTATTAAAATCTTTGGTATAGTATATAAGCATTAAGCATGTGGGACTTGGGAGCTTAGCTCAGTTGGGAGAGCATCTGCCTTACAAGC
>CAMUAL010000047.1 GCA_947086925.1 uncultured Clostridia bacterium | reverse complement strand
TATTTGCCCGAGTGGCGGAACAGGCAGACGCCCGGGACTTAAAATCCCGTGATGGCAACATCGTACCGGTTCGAGTCCGGTTTCGGGCACCATTATAACGTAAGGTAAACAATAGTTTGACTTGCGTTATTTTTTCGTCGAAAAAGCCGAGCCATTTTTCATTCAATGGTTCGGCTTTATTTTCGGGCAACTTAATTTAACTGTTGTTTATTTTCTGTTTTGCGTGTATGAAAACAGCGTTCATAACATTTTTAGATTTAAAAAGCCATTACGGTTCGTTTTCGGTTTGTTCGCCCTCTGCGGCGTCCGATTGGGTTTTGCCATTATCCGCAGAATCGTCTTTATCGTCTTTTGACGTTGCTATGGGTATGCTTATGCCGTCGGAAATTCCAACAACGTGATTTACCGGTACGGAAAAGGCTATACCCTGCCCGTCGGTTTTGAGCCCTGCCGAGCGATAAATGGCGTGCAGTACGTCGTCTTTGATATCTACGGTAACAAGTATCATGATAATTTCTTTATCCGGCTGAATGGTTATATGAAAAAATTCCTCCGCCTCTTTGCTTGCCGTGCCTCTGGCATGAATTACCGTACCGCCGCGTGCACCCACTTCTTTTGCTGCGTCCATTACTATATCGGAGAAACCGGTGTTTACAATGCACATAATAAGCTCGTATTTTTTTTCGTTCATTTATCGGGTCTCCTTTACCGCCATACGGTTATTGCTT
This sequence comes from uncultured Clostridia bacterium, assembly GCA_947086925.1. Classification (GTDB taxonomy): domain Bacteria; phylum Bacillota; class Clostridia; order Christensenellales; family Pumilibacteraceae; genus Pumilibacter. Next base: position 8,519 of record CAMUAL010000047.1, on the reverse strand, counting down.
AAAAATCCGTAAATAAGAGTGCCTATAACACTTGCAAAAGGAATGGTAAACGCTATGCCGTTACCGTTTTTAATAGTGCGGAATTTTTCGCCCAAGGAATTGAGTGCGTCCGGAATTTTCTTCTCCTGAATTACGCTGAATATAACTGTCTTATCGGAATCGGTAAGGCCTATAAAACTGCGCATGCGTTCGTCTGCCGTGCCGCTTGCAAGAGCCAAAAACTGCATGTTTACGTCGAACTCCTGAATAACGTCCATGTAATACTCGGCTTTATTGCGTGCGACGATTGTGACCAAAAGCTCTAACTTGTTTTGCGTGACGGTATTGGGATTCGCTTTGTTAGTCCTTTTATTTACTGCTTTTTTTAATTTGGATTTTACTTCTAACACGTGCTTTTTTCGGTTTTCTTTGTGTTCGGCAACTTTTTGTTTTACTTTATCTTTTGTTTTATCGAGTTTATCCGACATGCGCGCCTCCTTTATTCGAAGTAAATAATCTGTTCGTCGTCTGCCGAAAGTATGCGCTTCATGGTTATTTTCTGACGCACTTTCGATGAAATAATCGCTTTAAAGCCGAGTGTCTGGATTGTTATAAGCGGCGTCATGGCAACCATAGCCACAACTCCGAAAGCGAGATTCAATATGCTCGCATCGCCTGCAATGGTGGAACACGCGCCTATTGCAAGCGGCAGAATAAAGCTTGACGTAAGCGGGCCGCTTGCAACTCCGCCGGAGTCAAACGCAATCGCGGTGTAAAGTTTTGGAACAAAGAACGACAGCCCGAGCGAAATTAGATAGCCGGGAATAAGGTAATAAAGAATAGAAAATCCGCAAATAATTCGTATAATCGAAAGTCCTATCGAAACGCCTACGCCTACCGAGAGTGCTACGAGCATTTGCAGTTTGGTTACTCCGCCGCCCGTTATTTCTTCTACTTGTTTATTTAATACATGTACGGCAGGTTCGGCGAGTACGACAACCATGCCCAAAATAAAACTTAATATTATAATGAATACGTTGTTCTTTTCGGCGATTTCCTGCCCCAACTTGAATCCTATCGGCATAAATCCGATTTTAACTGCCGTTAAAAATACAACCAATCCAATCAAGGTATAACCTATACCTATTGCGATTCTCATTATTTTGCGTTTCGGCAATTTAAGTACGGTAAACTGCAATATGGCAAAGAATACGACTATCAACGCGAGCGCAATAGATACTTCTTTTAACGTATCCAAAACGGTGAAACCGAGTTGTTTACCGAGTGCCATCGGATAATCGGTGGATATATTAGGAGTTCCGCTTTTAAACGTAAGCGATAAAATCATAACGGCAATCATAGGTCCGATAGAGCAAAGCGCGATAAGACCGAAACTGTTTTCGTTGGCGTTGCGTCCGCCTATCGTTGTTGCAATGCCGACGCCGAGTGCCATTATAAACGGTACCGTGATAGGACCTGTCGTTACGCCGCCCGAGTCGAACGCGAGCGGAATATAATCTGTTTTGCCGCTGCTTATCATAACCGCACAAAGCGCGAAAAGCATCATGTAAAAGAACATGAGAAGCGTAGAAAGGTTTTTGCGGAACACGATTTTGAGAATCGCCAACATAAGGAACAAGCCCACTCCTATGCCGACAGTGGCTATAAAAATAAAGCTGTTGCTCATCAGATTTTTAACTTGCCCTGCAAGTACGGATAAATCGGGCTCCGCAATGGTTATAAGAAGTCCCATTATAAAGCATACCGACAAAAGCACTTTCAGCTTTTTCGATTTTGTAAGTCCCGAGCCTACGTGCTCACCCATCGGAGTCATTGCAAGGTCGGCGCCGAGGTTGAATAAACCTATTCCCAAAATAAGAAAAATAGCCGAAACCGAAAATACGATAAGCTCGGTGGCCGAAAAATCGACAAGCGGAGTAAATGAAATTATAAGCACGATAACAGTTATAGGCAATACCGACAAAAGAGCTTCTTTTAATTTTGTAAACAATATTTTTGCCATATTACCTCCCGTTTGCTCTATAAGCGTAATTCACATTTGTATTTTAACACGGTATCTTTTTTTATGTCAACCTCAAATCCGATATTGGGGATAATTTTTGATAATTATACGTTTCACCATTGTAACACACGGCATACAATGACAACAAGGTGATTAAATTTACGCCGAATTATTTACAATCGGAGAAAACACATGGAGTTGATTAAAAACATACCGACGTTCTATCTCGCCCTAATAGCGTCGGTATTTTGCTGGATAGTCACCGCTCTCGGCGCAATGATAGTATTTTTCTTCAAGAAAGCAAATGCAGCGGTTTTAAATGTTTTAATGGGATTTTCGGCAGGTGTAATGATTGCGGCATCGTTTTGGTCGTTGCTTTCTCCCGCAATAGAATTGAGCACCGAACTCGGATACGTCCCGTGGCTGTTCCCTTTTTTGGGATTTATCACAGGCGGAATATTCGTAGTTGCGGTATCTAAGTTGCTCGATAAAGTTACTTCGAATAAATCCGTTACGAATACCGACAATGTAAGCTCGGCAAACGAAAGCGGTAATAACGTACAAAACGGTAAAAAACGCGGAATCCTGCTTGTAATGTCGATAACATTGCACAATATTCCCGAGGGCATGTGCGTAGGCGTTGCTTTCGGCGCGGTTGCCATGGGAACGCCTGGGAGCAGTTTGATAGGCGCGCTGTTGCTTGCTCTCGGCATCGCCTTGCAAAACTTTCCCGAAGGCGCGTCGGTTGCATTGCCTCTCAGACGCGACGGTTACAGTCGCAAAAAGGCGTTTATGTTCGGTCAACTGAGCGGGATTGTCGAGCCGTGCGCGGCGATTATAGGGTACTTTCTTTGCACGGTAGTTAAGTCGGCTCTGCCCTTTTGTCTTTCGTTTTCGGCGGGCGCAATGATTGCTGTGGTTGCAAGCGAGCTTATTCCCGAGTCGTGCGGCGAAGGTAAAAATACAGCCGCACTCGGCTGTATCGCGGGATTTGCGGTTATGATGATAATGGACGTAGCCTTGGGTTAAGACTACGTCCGTTATGTTGCATTACTTCGGTTATACGTTTATCTGTGCAGTTATGTTAAGGCTGTCCGAATTTGATTCGAGTATTGGGTCTATTTCTTCCGATATATACTTTTCGGTCTGACGTTCTGCGCGTCCCGTAAAGTTTTCGGGGGCAAGAATAGAATCGATTTTCGCATGTATTGCTTTAAATGCGGGATCGCGTTTTATACGCTCTATAAGGTCGTTATCTTTGCCTTCAACTTTAACCATGCGCGCGCTGTCCATTGAATGTTCGCGGATTTTTTCGTGGAGCTCCTGACGGTTTCCTCCCGCCTTTACGCATTCCATAAGAATTTCCTCGGTTGCCATGAACGGCAGTTCCGCCATAATATGCCGCAAAATGATTTTGTCGTACACCACCATGTTTTCGGCAATGTTATTGTACAGATTAAGTACTCCGTCAAGAGCCAAAAACGCTTGCGCCAAAGTGATGCGTTTGTTTGCACTGTCGTCGAGCGTGCGTTCAAACCATTGCGTACACGCCGTCATTGCCTCGTTGACGGGCAACGACACTACAAAGCGTGCGAGCGCACACATTCTTTCACTGCGCATGGGATTTCGCTTGTATGCCATTGCAGACGAGCCTATTTGTGATTTTTCGAACGGTTCTTCCATTTCTTTCATGTTTTGCAGAACTCTTAAATCGCCGGCGAATTTGTATGCGCTTTGAGCAATCATGCTGAGCACTGCAATAACATTGTAATCGAATTTGCGCGGGTAAGTCTGACCCGTAACTCCATACGATTTTTTAAGTCCCATTTTTTCGGTAACGAGCGATTCGAGTTTATCTACCTTTTCTCCGTCACCCTCGAACAGACTCAAAAAGCTCGCCTGCGTTCCCGTTGTGCCCTTAACGCCTCTGAGTTTAACCGTTGCTATAAGGTGTTCGAGATTCTCGTAGTCCATTGCCAAATCTTGCAACCACAGCGTTGCGCGCTTTCCTACCGTGGTAAGCTGTGCGGGCTGTAAATGCGTAAATCCGAGCGTGGGCATGCCCTTATACTTCAAAGCGAATTTTTTAAGCTTGTCCATAACCGCAACAAGCTTTGATTTTATAAGTTCGAGAGCGTCTTTAAGGATAAGAATTTCGGCATTGTCGGTAACATAGCAACTTGTTGCACCCAAATGAATTATTGGCATTGCTTCTTTTGCTTGCATGCCGAACGCATATACATGGCTCATTACGTCGTGGCGCACTTCCTTTTCGCGCGCTTCCGCAACGTCGTAATTTATATCGTCGCAATGCTTTTTCATGGAATCGATTTGCTTTTGTGTTATCGGCAAACCGAGTTCGCGCTCGCTTTCGGCAAGTGCAATCCATAATTTGCGCCACAAGCGAAACTTTTTATCGTCGGAAAAAATCTCCGACATTTCCTTTGAGGCGTAACGGGTTATAAGCGGGTTCTCGTATGTTGCACGGTTCATTTGTTTTAAGTTCTCCTGTATTTAAAATAATTATTTGCGTTATCGTAAAATATGCGGTGTATTTCGGTTTGAGTATAGCCGAATTTTCCGAGGAATTCCGCTATGCCTTCGAAATCCTTGTAGCCGTTCAGGTTTTCGAGCGGTTCGGTTCCGTAAAAATCGGTTCCTATGCACGCGCCGTCAATGCCGAACTTTTGAACGTATCTGTCGATGATTTCGGCGTAGCCGCATGCCGTCGAACATCCTATAAAGTCCTTTACCGCAGTTATGCCGATTATACCTCCGCGTGCGAGTATCAATTTAATCTGCTCGTCGGTAAGATTGCGCGGGTGCGTGCAGAACGATTCGATTCCCGTGTGCGAATCTATAATGCGTTCGGCAATGTCTATAACGTCGTAAAAGCTGCGTCGATTTAAGTGTGCGGCATCTATCGCAACATCCGCACCGTTAAGTCGGCGGACCGTATAACTGCCGAGTTTGGTGAGTCCGCCGCTTTCGACCGCACCTCCCGCAAGTGCGTTGTCGAGATTATGCGTGAGTCCGCAGTAAGCGGGCTTTAATTCGCATATTACGTTTAAATCGGTACCCGATATAAAACCTATGTCTTCTATCGAGAACAGCGTGTTTTTAAACGTATTGCGAATATTCCGGTAAATAAATCCTATCGGGTCGACGAGTTCGGTTGTCCAAAACGCATATATTGCGGTATCGGAGCTTTCGGACACAATCTTGTTTTTTTGCTCGTCGCTCAGCTTGCTTGTAGGCATATCGTTGTGCAAATCGAAAATCATATTTAATTATATGACTCACGATTTCGGATGAGAACATTTTATCGCTTTACCGAAAATTCCTCTATGCTGTTGTCAAGCTCGTTGTATATATCGAGCATATCGGAATATTTAACCGACTGCGCAAGTTCTTCAACCTTATAGTCGTTCAGCATCAAAAATTCTTCGCATGCTTGTTTACCGAGTTTAAGAACTTTTAAGCGTTCGCTCATGGGATGCGAATCGTAATACATCATTTCTTTGAGCGCAACCGAACACGAATATATTATGTTGTGCAAAAAATTCTTATAGTATCTGTATTCGGAATCATGAGCGTCTTTTATCTTATCGAGCGATTTTTCGTATGCGTTTACCACGGAATTAAAATGCGTTTTTACTGTTTCGTACACCCTTTCGAAAAACTTCACAACGCAGTCGGCGGCGATTTTGGCGTTATACTCATGAAAATCCCGCAAAAAATCGTTTAAGTATGAGTATATATCGATTGCCTGCGTGTAGCTGTTTACGCTTACGTTGATTTTCTTGTCGGAATCGATATAAATGCGCGGCATGAGCAGTTCGAAACAAAAACTTACGGAATCGTTTATAAGAGCGATTCTCGCCTGTTCGGTTTTGCAATTCGATAAACTTTTAAAGCATGTGTGATATGAATATTTCACGGCGGTAAGCGCGTCTTTTTTAAACGAATTGAGCAACTCTCCGAGAGTAGACAGGCAACGCTTATTAAGGCTTTGATTTTCGACGTTGTATTTGTTAAGCTCGTCTGCCACCTTTTTGCTGTACAGAAGATTTGCCGTATAATCGGGCTTATATTCGTCGCTACCGTAGTCGGAATCTATTTCCGACGCCGAATACATTATAACTCCGTAGCATGATTTTACTTTTTCGTACTGATAATCGGTCGGTAAATCGAGTATCTTATCCGAAATAAGGTGCGGAGCAACTGCTTTTCGACATGCGCAAATCGCCAAATCCGCAATACTTATAAGGTACTTTGCAATGCCTTTATCGAACGTCATTAAAAGTTCTTTATCGAGAACAAACAAATCTTTTGCCGCAACCGCAATATCAACGCACTTGTCGCGCAGAATATCCCACATTTCGGTTTTTTCGTATTTATCGTAAATGCGATTAAAGTACGAAGAAAGTATAATATGCGACTGTGAAAATATAACCGTTAAAAACTCTATGCGACCGTTTATGTTTACCTGACATAACCCGAGTTTTTCTATCGATTTCAATATGCCTGAAAAAATTTGTCCCGCTACGTTGAAGTCGGTTTTCTCCTCGTTTTCGTATACGTCGCACAGAGCGGAAAAATATTCGGCAAGATAGTGGTTTTTATGGTATGTCAAAACCTTTTTAAAGCGATTCCCCGCTTCTCTGAAATCACTGTTTGCGAAATATTCCTGTGCAAGTCTGTATTCTGCGTCGGCGGATTGGGCATCTACTATTAAATCGCCGCTTATAAGCGATTCTTCGGTAAGTTCTTGTCCGCATACGTTACAAAACATTTTATCCTCGGAATCCCGTTGGACATAAATACTCTTAGAGCAGAAAGGACAAATTGCAAAAAAGTTGTTCAAACGTAAACCTCCGGATTTTTATCCGCATACTGTGTTTGCGAATTATCGCGTAATTGAAAAACGGCGCATAACGCGCCGCAATTCGTAAAATCAGTTATTTGTCTTCACCCAAATCTTTCAGAAGGTCGGCAAAAGGATTGTTTACTATATCTTCATTCCACTGACTGTCGGCTTTCTCAGGTTCCGATTTGGCGGGTTTGTTGCGTTTGGGTTTTTTATCGGCTTTAAGCTCGGAATCTTCGCCATCGACTTTTGCTTGTTTGTTTTCGTCGGGCGTGCATGCTTTAATGCTGAGCGTGATTTTTCTGCTTGCTTCGTCGGCCGCAAGAATCATAACGTCGGTTTCGTCGCCTACTTTTACTATTTCGTTAATATTCTTCACAAAGCTGTGAGCCGCCTCGCTTACGTGAACAAGACCTTCAACGCCGGTAGCAAGCTCCACGAACGCGCCGAACGGCACAATGCTTACAACTTTGCCGTGGCAGATACTGCCCACGGGATGTTCTTCAAGGAACTTAACAAACGGGTGCGGTTGAAGTTGCTTATATCCGAGCGATACTCTGCCTTTTTCACGGTCTACGCTGAGTACAAGGAAGTCGTAGTTTTCGCCTATTGTGAGAACGTCCTCGACTTTTTTAATGTGATTCCACGATAAGTCTACTATGTGAGCAAGGCAATCGAAACCGTCTACCGACACGAACGCGCCGAAGTTGGTTACGCGCTTAACTTTGCCGTTTACTATTACGTTGGGCTGTACGTTTGCCCAGAATATATTTTCGCGCTCTTTGCGTTCTTCTTCAAGAACTTTTCTTTGAGAAGCTACGATTTTATGACGTTTTTCGTCGTCTTCGATTTCAAGCGCGGTAAGACGCAGTTTTTTGCCCACGTACTGCTTCAAGTCTTTTACAAAGCCTTCGCGGATTTGCGATGCGGGAATAAACACGGTGTAAGTACCGAGTTTGCCGAGCAAACCGCCCTTTGTAAGCTTATCGGGAGCAAGCTCGAATATCGCGCCGTCGCGTATCGTTTCTACGATTTTATCGCCTTCTTTGATTTGGTCGACACGTTTTTTTGAAAGAAGAACGCAACCGCTCTCCTGATCTTGCTTATTTATTATGATTGCTTCGATTTCCGTGCCTACGGCATAGTCGGAAGGATTGTACGCGCCTTCGATAACGACTTCGTCTTTGGGTACAAGACCGTCTTTCTTTCCGCCGATATTCACGTGAATACCTTTTTCGTCGGCTCCGATAACGGTGCCTTTAACGCGCTTACCCTCTTTGTAGTTGATAAGAGATTCTTCTACCGCATCGATAAATTCCTGATTTTGAACCTCTTCAAACTGTTGACCCATAAACTCTTTTACCTCCATAATCAACTCCGACGGAGTTGACGCCCCCGCCGTTACTCCTATAACGGCAAACGGGCTTAAATTTATATTTTGTAGTTCGGCAACGCTTTGGACATGATAGCAACGCTCACATTCCGTAGAACATATTGCGAACAACTCGTTTGTATTAGAACTTGTTTTGCTTCCTATGACCAGAACAGCGTCACAAATCGAAGCAAGATGCTTTGCTTCGGCTTGCCGCCTAATAGTAGTATAGCAAATTGTGTTAAAGATTTCAACTGTTTTTAACGGCAGTTTGA
>CAMUAL010000046.1 GCA_947086925.1 uncultured Clostridia bacterium | reverse complement strand
TTTTTATTTAACTCACTGAGCAAAGCGAAGTATAAGTTTTTATACGTTGGCGAGTCCACTCATTCCTACCAAAGGAATGTGTGGATTTTTATCCGCACATTTTTATTTAACTCACTGAGCAAAGCGAAGTATAAGTTTTTATACGTTGGCGAGTTCACTCATTCCTACCAAAAAAGCGACGTTTTTACAGCGTCGCTTTTTTTAATTCATATATTATGATTATAACGATTTACACGCGTTTTTTGCGCAGTACGTTTATTAAAACATAAACGCCGATTAAAACAATCAACGAAATTGCAAGCACGCCGAACATTGCGCCCACCGAAACATTGTGACCGAAAAAGTCCAAACGGCAATCGACGCTTTGCTTTATCCCGTTGACCGCATCGACGGAGATTCCCGCCTTGCTCATTTCGGCAAAAACCCCGCGCATGGCGTGATTCTTTATCAGCGACGTACCGTAAGTCCCCGGCAGAAACGACATGACTTTTTGCAGAACTTCTCCGCACTGTGAAATGGGCATATATGCGCCGCATAAAAAGCCGTAGCCTGCCGATATGATAGCCGAAACTGCCTGTATCTGCCCTTGTGTTTTTAAGAACACGTTAATTATAGACGACAGAACCGTACCGAATAAACTGAGCAAAACAACATCGGCAAGCAGAAGCATTATGTCGACGAACGTAAGATACCACCCCACGCACGCCACGTAAATAAGACTTACCGCAAGCGCACACAATATTATGATTAGAGTCGACATAAACGACGCCGCATAATACGCTATTGCCAAAACGGATTTTTTTGCGGGCGATGCAAGCAAATCTTTGCGCACTCCGTTTACTTTATCCTGAACCATAACGATATTCGCACAGAACGAAACGGTAATACAGCAAACCGCCAAAATGGAGGAAAACAGCTGAGAGGCAACCGCGCCGTTTATAATATCTTTGTCAATCGTAAAATCCTTCGGAATTGACAATAAAAAGCTGTCTTTGTAAACACTCGCCAAAAAGGTTACGTACAGTACAAGCAAAATTATTGGTGTAATAAGCGACGAGAAAAACATTCCCTTATCTTTAAAGAACAACTTAATGTTGCGTTTGGTCATTGCGAAAAGCGTACCCATTTAATCAGTTGCCTCCTTCTAATTTCTTGCCCGTAACCGACAAAAACACATCGTCCATTTTTCCTTTGCTAATCTCGAAATCGACAAACAGCTCGGGATTTGCCATAATCAGATTTTTTGCCTGCTCGGTGTTTTTAACCGATATTCGGAAAGAGTCGCGTATTTGTTCGTACGGCAAATCAAGCGACTTGACTTTATCTTCGCTACTGCCGTACAAGGTAATGAAATCGCCCGTATATTTGTTTTTGAGTTCCAATGGCGTACCTTCGGCGGCAATTTGACCGCAGTCGAGAATTACCACATAATCCGCGTCGGCGGTTTCTTCCATGTAGTGAGTCGTTAAAAACACCGTGACACCGCGACTGCGCCGTAAATCCTCGATAACGCCCCAAAGATTTTTGCGCGTCTGCGGGTCGAGCCCGGTGGTCGGCTCATCGAGAATAAGAATTTCCGGATTGTGAATAAGTGCGCGTGCCACATCGACTCTGCGACGTTGACCGCCGGAAAGCTTGCCCACCGTGCGGTTCAGAAGGTCGGAAAATTCCAACATTTCCGCAAGTTCGGCAATTCGCTTTTTTGCGTCTTTGCCAATAATGCCGTATAAACTCGCGCGTGACATAAGATTGTCTTTAACCGACAAAACGCCGTCCAAAACCGAGTTCTGAAAAACCACGCCCAACCGCGACGCGATTGCAATCGGTTCGGTAAGCGCATTGTATCCGCAAATTTCAATCGAGCCGCCGTCGGGTTTTAGAGTGCCGCATATCATGGATATAGTTGTACTTTTGCCTGCGCCGTTTATTCCCAAAAACGCAAACAGCTCACCCTTTTTAACCTTAAACGACAAATCGTTTACGGCACGTATTTCTCCGAACGACTTACTCAGTCCTTCGATTGCTATTACATTCATATATTATCCCCTATTGTGATTTTCGGATTTTGCGGTATCAAATAAAACCCGTCGGTTCTTTCTTGCGCTGTTATAAAGGTAGTATACTTCATAAGAATATTCAAGTCAATACAAACTTCGGATAATCATAAAATAATTATACCCCCCCCCGCGCTTTTGTAAAGCGTTTTAACGGGGGTACAAATAAAAACGGAGCCGCTTGTATACTCAGCCCCGACACTATGCGGTTTTATTACGCTTGCCGACTCCTAAAACAGATATTATTTATCTTGTTTGCGTTTATGCTTGCGGAATTTGTTGGTATTGTAATGCTCGGCATGCTCCGAATTTGCATTCTCTCGGCGTTCATGCTTATCGCGAACTTTCTGTTCGTGACGTTCGGAGCGTTCATGCTTATCATGCGACGCATGCTCGGAGTGCGACGCGGTTTTCTTTGTTTTTTGCGGATTTTCAAGATATTCGACTTCGCTTATTTCCACCGTTTCGCGCTCGAACTCGTCGGGAATATAAACCTCGTTGCCGAAATCGTCGTAATATTTCGGGTCGTACTCGTAGCCGTTGCTGTTGTCGCCGAAGTCGTCGAAAAGCCCGAATCCTCCGAATAAATCGCCGAAAAGGTTTTCGAACAGTCCTCCGCCGAAAATATCGCCGAAAATGCCCCCGCCGCCCGCACGCGAAACGTGAACGTCATCGGGGTTTATCTCACGGCGTTCCGCTTCGGGCTCTTTCTCCCTTTCTATTTTTTCGGGGTCGATGGGTATAACGGCTTTTATAGTATAGCCGCAACGCAAACATTTTGCGCGATTGCCCATATCATGCCCGCACTTAGGACACTTCATTACTCGGGTTCACTTCCTTGAAAATGCGAATACTTTATTTGAAATGTATAGTAACACTTAACCGAAAAAATGTCAAGTATTATGGACTGTCGACAATACAAAAAGCTCCCGAAGGTGATTCGAGAGCCTTTTTATTCGGGAATAAATTGTCGAATTTTTTAATGCCGACCGATTACTTAATCTCGGCGAAATACTTAATGGTTCTAACCATTTGGCTGGTGTAGGAGTTTTCGTTATCATACCACGAAACAACCTGCACCTGATACAAATCGTCGCCTATTTTGGAAACCATGGTTTGGGTTGCGTCGAAAAGCGAGCCGTACTTCATGCCGATAACGTCGGACGAAACGATTTGGTCTTCGTTGTAGCCGAACGATTCAGATGCGGCTTTTTTCATAGCGGCGTTGATGCCCTCTTTGGTAACGTCCTTGCCCTTAACAACGGCGGTAAGAATAGTAGTCGAACCGGTGGGAACGGGAACGCGCTGAGCCGAGCCGATAAGCTTTCCGTTAAGCTCTGGAATAACAAGACCGATGGCTTTTGCGGCGCCGGTGGAGTTGGGAACGATGTTTGCGGCACCTGCGCGAGCGCGACGCATATCGCCTTTGCGGTGAGGACCGTCCAAAATCATCTGGTCGCCGGTGTAAGCGTGAATCGTGCTCATAATACCCGACTGAATAGGCGCGTAGTCGTTGAGGGTTTTAGCCATGGGAGCCAAGCAGTTGGTGGTGCAGGAAGCAGCCGAAATAACCTGGTCGTCTTTGGTAAGAGTCTTTTCGTTTACGCTGTAAACTATTGTTTTAAGGTCGTTACCCGCGGGAGCGGAAATAATAACTTTCTTTGCGCCTGCGGCAATGTGAGCCATTGATTTTTCTTTCGAGCAGTAGAAACCGGTACATTCGAGCACTACGTCTACTCCGAGCTTGCCCCAAGGCAAATCCTGAGCTTTGGGCATCGCGTAAATTGTGATTTCTTTGCCGTCCACGGTAATCGAGCCGGGCACTTTAACGGTTTTGCCGTCTGCCTCGAATACGGGCTCTTTTGACGAAACGGTGTGCGCGTTATCGCCGATTTTACCGCAATAGCCGCCCTGAGCGGTATCGTATTTGAGAAGGTTTGCAAGCATAGAGGGGCTGGTCAAATCGTTGATTGCAACAATTTCGTAACCTTTTGCACCGAACATCTGACGGAACGCAAGGCGTCCGATTCTGCCGAAGCCGTTAATGCCTACTTTAACAACGTCTTTGTTTGCCATGATTATAAGTTCCTCCGAACAATTTTATTTGCAAATATATGATATACTTTTTTTAATTTTTTAGCAAGCGAATTTATACCGCTTTTTGTAAATCTTTTAATAAAGATTCAGCTCGCGCATGCGCGCAATTACCGCCGCTTGCGGCACGTTGTAAACCTCGGAAAGCGCGGACAAAACAAAAGGCAACTGATTATTCTCGGTGACGGTTGCGCGGTTTACGCCCAAGTACGAATACAATTCAATCGTCTGCCGCTTGAATCCGTTTTTCGGCATAGCGAGTTTCAACGCAAAGCTTTCGGCACACTCCTCGGTTTCGATAATTCTGTTAAACGCATCATCGAGCGAAACGTATTTTCTGCGTTCCGACTCAACCGAATCGAGCCCGAACGACAGTTGCGCAGATTCTTCTTCGACGTGCTTTGCGGCATAAAAAAGAGCTTCGCTGCACATAAGCGCCAAAGTGAAGTTATACAATCCGCATTCGCCCCTTTCTATTATGTCGCGCTCGGCTATTACCGCAGGACTTTTAACGTCGATATTTCCGCACGCCGCCCGTATTCTCTGCGGCTCGAACGCCGCCACACCCAAAAACTCGGTGCAGTCGCCCGTTATGTATTCGCACATTACGTCGAGTCCCAAAAAACGTGCAAAACGCTCGAAGTCCACTCCTCCGCCGCTTTGCGACAAACGGCTGTAACCGTACAAAATATAAGACGCCGTATCTTCGGCAACGTACTTTGCGCCGAACGACGTTTTTATATTTTCCGCAAGCTTTATCATTTAACCGCGTAAATCTTTTTGGAAAATTTTACTTTTTTATCGCCTAGCCTGTTTAAAAGCAAATCGTGAAGTTCCCTTCTCGACCCCATTGTAAAACCTTTCGCATCTATTATATACGCCTGATTTTTACTGAGAAACAAATAGAAATTATCCGCGCGCTCGACAACTTTGTATATGGCGTCGTATGATAACTGCGTATCGTGAGCCTCAACGTACTTACCCGACTCGTTGAATATTATATTATCTTCCAAAAACCGCCAAATCTGAGTAGTACCGTTTAAAAGCGCGGGCGCGCTTTTAATGCCCTTGTTTACCATTGCGCGTACCATTACAATATATAAAAGAGGGATAAGCAGAGCAACGATTATAAGAAACACTCCGAACAGTACGCTGTCTTTAATGCCGAACAGCGCGGTGCTTTTCGGTCCGAAAATAATGTATATTATGCCGAGAACCAAAACCACAAGCGAAAGAATACACGGCATCCACAGCTTACTCTTTGCTTGACTGAAATTGAACTTCTTAACCGATTCGGGATTTATAATCGTTTTTACCTCTATCATATTTTCCTCCGCATTTATCGAATAACAAACCGCGTTATTTAAGATTTTCGGGATTAAGGCACATAAGCTCGGGCAACACGAATCTGCCGTCTTTACGAATAAGCACGCCGTCAAACCAAATTTCGCCGCCGCCGTACTCGGGCGTTTGAATAAGCACCAAATCCCAATGTACCGCGCTCACATTGCCGTTGTATGCGTCATCGTATGCCGCACCGGGGGTAAAGTGAATCGAACCCGAAATCTTTTCGTCGAACAATATGTCGCCCATTGGCTTTGTTACGTAGGGATTTACGCCTATTGCAAATTCGCCCACATAGCGCGCGCCCTCGTCGGTATCGAAAATCGCATTGCATTTGTCGGTGTAATTGCTTGTAGCCTCCACTATTTTTCCGTTTTCGAATACAAGACGGACGTCCTCGAATTTTATGCCGTTCTCTATGCTCGGCGCATTGTAATGAATTACGCCGTTTACGCTGTCGCGCACGGGAGCTGTGTAAACCTCGCCGTCGGGTATATTCATTTCGCCCGCACATTTAATCGCGCCTATGCCCTTAATAGAAAAGCTTAAATCGGTATCGCGCGCCACAATGCGCACTTTGTCGGTTTTATCCATAAGCTTTTTGAGCGCGTTCATCGCCTTGTCCATTTTGGAATAATCGAGATTGCATACGTTAAAGTAAAAATCCTCGAATTTTTCGGTGGGCATGCCCGCAAGCTGAGCCATAGAGTCGTTGGGGTATCTGAGAACAACCCAACGGGTTTTTGCCACACGCGTTTCGTGATGCACGGGGTGCGCGTAAAGCACCGAATATTTTTCGGTCTGCGAAGGAGGCACGTCGCTTGTTTCATAAGAGTTTTTCGTTCCGCGCACGCCTATATAGCAATCCATATCGTTCATACGGAATATATCGTACTTGCACAGATTTTTAAAGTATTCGTCGTTTCCGCCGCAGAGTATTGCTCTCTGAACCTTATTATCGCGGATTTCTACAAACGGCTGACCGCCCGCGGCATAAACCGCGTTTACAAGCTCTACCGTAATTTCGCTGTCGGTTTCGAACGCCTCGATTAAAACCTTGTCGCCTTTTTTTACCTTAACGGAATAATTAACCAAATTGTATGCAAGTTTTTTCACTCTGGGGTCTGTCATTTAATAATATCCTTTACGTTTTTTTGCATTTTTACTTACGGTTTCATTATAGTACCCGCGTAAAAAAAAGTCAATTTATTTGTATAAATTCAATAGCCAAATCAAACAAAATATAGTATAATATGTTCGCATAAAAAATTTCGGAGGTATCTTATGCCATTAGTTACTACGAAGGAAATGTTCCGTAAAGCGTATGACGGCGGTTATGCCATCGGCGCTTTTAACGTGAACAACATGGAAATGATTCAGGGTATTGTGGAGGCAGGCAAAGAAGAACATGCTCCCCTTATTCTGCAAGTCAGCTCCGGCGCACGCAAATATGCAAATCCCCGCTATCTTAAAAAGCTCGTGGAAGCCGCAGTCGAAGATTCGGGATTGCCCATTTGCTTACATCTTGACCACGGCGACACTTACGAGCTTTGCGTTTCGGCTATCGAGGACGGCTTTACGTCGGTTATGATTGACGCAAGCCATCACACATTTGCCGAGAATATCAAAATCACATCGCAAGTCGTTAAGTACGCGCACGACCGCGGCGTTGTGGTAGAGGCGGAACTCGGACGTCTTGCGGGAATCGAGGACGACGTAAACGTATCCGACGCAAACGCTTGCTACACCGACCCCGAGCAAGTAGAAGAATTCGTAAGCAAAACCGGCGTTGACAGCCTTGCGATTGCAATAGGCACAAGTCACGGTGCATTCAAGTTTAAGGGCGATGCGAAACTTCGTTTCGATATTTTGGAAGAAGTTGCCAAACGCCTTCCCAAATTCCCCATTGTACTGCACGGCGCAAGCAGCGTTCTTCCCGAATACGTACAGATAATTCAGGCAAACGGCGGCTCTATGCCCGGTGCGAAAGGCGTTCCCGAGGAGATGCTCCGCAAAGCCGCAAGCATGGCGGTATGCAAAATAAATATCGACTCCGACCTGCGCATGGCGTTTACGGCGGCGGTAAGAAAGCATTTTATGGAAAACCCCGCTCACTTCGACCCCCGTCAGTACCTTGCCCCCGCACGCGAAATGATTAAACAGTGCGTTAAACATAAGCTTGTGGATGTGCTCGGTTGCAACGGCAAAGCGTAAACTTTTAAAAGTAAAATAATACAAAAGTAATAAAAAATTTAAATTATATTATAAAAGCTCTCAAACATTTGTCTGAGAGCTTTTTATATACGCAATTAACCGCCGTGCCGTTTATCGTGACAATCGCGGCATAACATTACGCAGTTGTCTATTGCCGTATGACCGCCGTCTGCCCAACGCTTTTTGTGATGAGCTTCCATATCGTTAATATCAAAATGCAAACCGCAATCTGCGCACTTATGATTCTGCTGTTCGTAAACGGTTTGCTTTTGCCAATCTTCGAACTGACGAATATGCAAATGCTTTTCTTTTCCGTCGAATACGTAATAATAAATTCCCGCTTTATTCGTTACGTCGTCATCGGCATAAAGATTCGCTACGGTTTTTTCCGTATCTGCGGCATTATATGTTTTGTTGCGGTATGCGTTATATAAAATGCCCCATTCCACTTCGTCCATTTTTTTGCGGTACTTGGGAAATACCGCTTTTACCCATGCAATAACTGCCTTAAAATATTCCCATAGCTCGGTAGCGTTTAAGTCGGAATCCGCTTTCGATTTCTGCGCCATAGACGACATAAAATCTTGCAGTTTTTCGGTATCTTTTATATCGTTTATATACCACCGCAAAACTTTTTCAAGACCGCCTTGTCTGTTCCAATTATTATTTGCGTTTAATTTTATGTAAGCGTTCGGTTTTGTCGCCAACTGTTGACCCGCGCTGTTTCGCTTTGAAAAATAACGCTTTGCATCGGTGAGCCACGCGCAACAGTATTGCGCATTTCGGATTTCTTGGTCGCTCAGTTTTTCGCCCGCAATATTGATTGTTTCAAACCAACGCAAGCGGTCTATGTCGTTGCCTTCGCACACATACACCAAAAGAGGATAGTCGAGTATTGCCTTCTGCTCGGTAGGATTCAATATTGAAAAATGTCTGCGGTTGCCGTTGCCGAACAAGCCCGATACGGAATAACCGTTTGCGGGATTATCGGGGTTTACATAAGTGCAAATAGAGATAGTGCGTTGTTGCCCGTCTAATATTTCGTAAGTTCCGTCGTCGTTTTGCACCCAATACATTAAACCGAGCGGAAACCCTTTTGAAACGGTGTCTATAACGGCGTTGCGCTTTTTCTCGTCGTACACGTAATTTCTTTGATACTTAGGGCGAATATTCAACTTTCCGCCGTAGCCGTAAATTCCTTCGTCATTGTCGGAATTATCAACGTAGCCTTGCACTATGTCGCGTATTGTTACCCTTAATTCTCTTATGTTCATTTTATTTCTTCCTTTTTATGATTATCCGAGCATAAGGCACGTCGGGGTGTCCGTCTTTATCCAACATATATAAATCACCGTCTACCGCGCCTTTGTGCTGTACTTCCTTTCTGTACTTTTTATGTTCGGGCAAATACGGGCGAACGCCTATTTCAAGTCCCGAATTTGAAATCCCTAAACCTATCAATTCGAATTGTTGCGGGGTATATTTATCAAGAAAAGTAACAGGCACACCCATTTCTTCATTATAATCTTCGGGTATATCCGTATATGTGTTTACGTTAATAGCGTCATAATTAAAATATT
>CAMUAL010000045.1 GCA_947086925.1 uncultured Clostridia bacterium | reverse complement strand
CTAATTAATCCGTATTGCTAAGACCTCTCCGCTACGGTCGAGGTGACGGTGTTTGCTACGGTCGAGGTGACAGTCGTTGCGGTAAATGTCATTTCGAGCGAAGCCGAGAAATCTTATCCTTAATTTAATCTCTTACCTCTAAGGGGGTGGGAATAAAAGGGTGAGAAAATAATAAAAAGACCTCTCCGCTACGGTCGAGGTGACAGTGTTTGCTACGGTCGAGGTGACAGTGTTTGCTACGGTCGAGGTGACAGTCGTTGCGGTAAATGTCATTTCGAGCGAAGTCGAGAAATCTTATCCTTAATTTTATCTCTTACCCCTAAGGGACGGGGCAAAAGGCGTGGTGAGAAAATTATAATACAAACATGCAAACGGAAAAAACTTGACAGTTTGCCGATGCAAGAATTACAATAAAACAAGCAAAACATACAAAGGTGAACAAGTGAAAAACATAGGATTTTTTAACAGAGTTTACGAGGTTGTAAAACGTATTCCTAAGGGGAAGGTTGCCTCGTACGGAGCGGTTGCGGCAATGGCGGGCAATCCGCGAGCGGCGCGTGCGGTCGGGTGGGCGTTGCACGTAAATCCCGACCCCGAGCATATTCCTTGCTACCGCGTTGTCACTGCTGGCGGCAGAGTGAGCCGCGCTTTTGCTTTCGGCGGCGAAAACATTCAAAGGGAACTGCTTATGCGCGACGGAATAAAGTTCGACGACGGCGGCTGTGTTAAGCCCGAATTCTTTTGGAAAATAACTTGACTATTACTGCGATTCCGCGGTATAATTATAAACAAACATGCGGCAATACGCAAAAAAGGGACAATATGAAACGCATAGAACTCAAAGATTTAACAGAGCATAAAAAGCAGTATTTAAACAAGAGCGTTACGGTTTGCGGTTGGGTGCGCACGTCGCGCGACAGCAAAAACGTAGCGTTTGCCGAACTTAACGACGGCTCGGCGTTAAATCATACTCAGATAGTTTTCGATAAGGAAAAGTTTAAAGCGGGCGAGCTCGGTAAATGTCTTAATCTCGGCAGTGCGCTTCGCGTCAGCGGCAAACTCGTAGAGGGACTTAAAGCCGAAGCGGTTGAAATTTCGGCGGAAAAGGTCGAGCTTTTGGGTGAGTGCGATTTAAGCTATCCGCTTCAAAAAAAGCGTCATACAATGGAATATTTGCGCACGATTCCGCATTTGCGCGTTCGCACAAACACTTTTAACGCAATGTTCCGAATCCGCTCGTCGCTTTCGTACGCGATTCACGAATTTTTTCACAAAAACGGATTTTATTACGTTCATACGCCTATAATCACGGGTAGCGACTGCGAGGGCGCGGGTGAAATTTTCAAAGTTACAACCGTGGGATACAACAATAAAATCAAGACGGAAGAAGAATATTACGAAAACGACTTTTTCGGGCGCGCCGCGGGGCTTACCGTTTCGGGTCAGTTAGAGGGCGAAGTTATGGCAACGGCTATGGGCAAAATTTACACGTTCGGCCCCACGTTCCGTGCCGAAAATTCAAACACAACCCGTCATGCGGCGGAGTTTTGGCAGATTGAGCCGGAAGTCGCGTTTGCCGAAATCGACGATATAATAGAAATCGCCACAAACATGATTAAATATATAACGCAGTATCTTTTGGATAACTGCGCCGCCGAACTCGACTTCTTCGAACAGCGTTTCGAGCAGGGACTTACGGCTAAGCTTAAAAACGTAGCCGTAAGCGATTTTGCCCGCGTGGATTACACCGACGCTGTCGAAATTCTCAAAAAGAGCGGTAAAGAATTTTCTTATCCCGTTGAGTGGGGGTGCGATTTGCAGACCGAGCACGAGCGTTATCTCACCGACGAGGTTTACAAAAAACCCGTATTTGTGGTAAACTATCCCAAAGACATCAAGTCGTTTTATATGAAACTGAATCCCGACGGCAAAACGGTTGCGGCAACGGATTTGCTTGTTCCGGGCGTGGGAGAAATAATAGGTTGTTCCGAACGCGAAAACGACTACAACAAGCTTTTAAAGGCAATTAACGAGCGCGGCATGAAGATAAGCGACTACGAGAATTATCTCGATTTGCGTAAATTCGGCTCGGTGCCGCACAGCGGTTTCGGACTCGGGTTGGAGCGCATGCTCATGTACGTAACGGGCATAGGAAACATACGCGATACTCAGATTTTCTGGCGCACGAAAAACAATTTGGCATAAGTGCCGACGGTTGACATGATTTAAAAAATATAGTAGAATAACAAAAAGCTCGATGGCGAGATTTCCAACCGTCGGGCTTTTTTGCAACAATAACGATTTAAAGGAGCAAGCTTTATGTATTCACTCAAAACCGCCGAAGGCTATGTGCCCAAACTCAACAGACGGGAAACCGAAAAGGCTATCAAGATTGTAAAAGACGGCTTTCAGAAATATTTTTCGGAGTCAATGAAATTGGAGCGCATTTCCGCGCCCGTTATGGTTAGGGCGGGAAACGGCATAAACGATGACCTTAACGGCGTTGAGCGACCCGTGAGTTTCGACGTTCCCGCGGCGGGTTTCGATGTGGAAATAGTGCAATCGCTTGCCAAGTGGAAACGCCTTGCTTTGCACGAATACGGCTTTAAAACGGGCGAGGGGCTGTATACCGATATGAACGCGATACGCCGCGACGACTCCATGGATAATCTGCATTCCGTGTATGTCGATCAGTGGGATTGGGAGCGGATTATTTCTGCCGAAAAACGCACGTCGGAGTATTTGCACACGGTGGTTGTTACCGTTGTAAACGCTATTGCCGATACAAAAGAACACGTTAAAAGCCTTTATCCGTGCTTAAACGGTTCGATAAAGCGTGACGTGTTTTTTATCACGAGCGAAGAATTGCTTGCCTTGTATCCCGGTTTGTCGGCGAAAGAGCGCGAATACGAGATAACGAAAAAGCACAAAACGGTGTTTATAGAAAGAATCGGAGGACTGCTGAGTAACGGCACAAAGCACGACGGCAGAGCCCCCGATTACGACGATTGGCAACTTAACGGCGATATTCTGTTTTGGCACGACACTCTCGGCGAGCCTATCGAAATATCGAGCATGGGAATAAGGGTAGACGCAAAAAGCTTAAAAAGTCAGCTTATTGCGGCAAACGCCACGTCGCGTGAAAAGTATCCGTATCACCGCGCTATTTTATGCGGCGAGCTTCCGCTTACCGTGGGCGGCGGAATAGGGCAGTCGCGACTTTGCATGCTTTTGCTCGAAAAACTTCACATAGGAGAAGTTCAGGTCTCGGTGTGGAACGACGAAATGCTTAAAGCGTGCAAGGCGGCCGGCATACCCGTTTTATAGCCTTTGTCGCATAAAAAAATCCTCTGCCGCAAGACAGAGGATTTTTTATGTTATTGCTATCGTTTATTGAATTCCTTGCGCTACCATGGCGTCGGCAACTTTTTTGAATCCCGTTATGTTCGCACCTATTATAAAGTTGTCTTTGTGACCGTATTTTTCGGCGGCGGAAGCCATGTTGCGGTAAATGTTTTTCATGATTGTGTGAAGCTTTGCGTCCACTTCTTCGAAAGTCCAATTAAGACGCTGACTGTTTTGACTCATTTCGAGCGCGCTTGTTGCTACGCCGCCCGCGTTTGCCGCTTTTGCGGGAGCAAACAGCACGCCGCTTTTTACAAACAGCTCCTGTGCTTCGGGGGTGGAGGGCATGTTTGCGCCCTCGGCAACCGCGATTACGTTGTTTTTAACAAGCGTCTTTGCGTCCGACAGGTCAAGCTCGTTTTGAGTGGCGCAGGGAAGGGCAATATCGCATTTAATCTGCCACACTCTGCCGGAAGTCGAGTATTCCGATTTGGGACGGTAGTTTTTGTATTCCGAAAGACGTGCGCGCTTAACCTCTTTAAGCTCTTTGATTGCGTTAAGGTCGATTCCTTCCGAATCGTAAATCCAACCGTTTGAATCGGACATGGTAACTACTTTCGCGCCGAGAGCCGCGGCTTTTTCGGCGGCGTAAATGGCTACGTTGCCGCTACCCGAGATTGCAACGGTAGCGTTCTTAAAGCTCTTGCCTTTTTCTTTGAGCATTTCGGCGGTTAAGTATACAAGACCGTAACCCGTTGCTTCGGTGCGGGCAAGCGAGCCGCCGTATTGCAAGCCTTTGCCGGTAAGTACGCCTTCGTAAAGGTTGGTGATTTTTTTGTATGTTCCGTACATAAAGCCGATTTCGCGTCCGCCCGTGCCTATATCGCCTGCGGGAACGTCTACATCCGCGCCGATATGACGGTAAAGCTCGGTCATAAAACTGCGGCAAAATTCGAATACTTCGCGGTCGCTCTTGCCTTTGGGGTCAAAGTCGCTGCCGCCTTTGCCGCCGCCTATGGGAAGTCCGGTTAAGCTGTTTTTGAATATTTGCTCGAATCCCAAAAATTTTATTATCGAAAGATTAACCGAGGGGTGAAGCCGTAATCCGCCCTTGTACGGGCCGATTGCGTTGTTAAATTGAACGCGGAATCCGCGGTTTACGTGCGGAACGCCCTTATCGTCAATCCACGGAACGCGGAACATAATCTGACGGTCGGGCTCGACAATGCGTTCGAGTACGGCGTTTTTGCGGTACTCGGGATGTTCGGATATAACATCCGATATACATTCGAGCACTTCGGTTGCCGCCTGCATAAATTCGGGTTGACACGGGTTGCGCTTTTCAAGCTCTGAAATTACCTCGCTGATGTAAGACATTTATTTCTATCTCCTTTAAAATATGAAAAGGACGTCACGAGTAAATTTTCGCGACGTCCTTGTCTTTTACGAGTTTACTTTACCATATGATTTAAATTATGTCAAGCATTGAAAAGGGCAAAAAAAGAAATTTTTCATTTGTAAAACTCAAACACTCGCTGAATCTTTCCTGAAATCTCGTCATTTTCGTCATATATTAAGTATATCCAAAAAGTACGTTATTAACGTATTTATATTATAGTAGTAATATTGTAAGAATTAAGGCAAAAGATTACCGCCGCGAGGCATGGTGAAATCCGAAAGGAAAGTGGGGAACAATGGCGCTTGCCGCATTTTTCTTGCATTTAAGGCATTACGGCTTGACAATAAAAACGGCAAAATATAAAATATAGTCAGCGGATAAAAT
Organism: uncultured Clostridia bacterium; assembly: GCA_947086925.1. GTDB lineage: Bacteria > Bacillota > Clostridia > Christensenellales > Pumilibacteraceae > Pumilibacter. The sequence goes on along the minus strand of CAMUAL010000045.1, from coordinate 4,872 downwards.
GCGGAACGGTGAGCGAATAATGAACGGCGGCGAAATCAAAAAGTTCAAAACTTTCAGAAGTAAGCTTTATAAGGGCGATAAAATGTACGTCGGTACCGCCGACTTTATTTCGGATATGTTGCTGAATAAAACAACGGAGTTTGCCCGCTTATGCGAGATTGTTCCCGTTGTAAGCGAGAGCGGCGGTGTGCGGCACGCGCAAGCGATGTGGGTGCATTATCCTTCCGACGGATTTGCGACGCTTGCGTTTTTCGACTGCGAACAAAATAACTTTACTGCGGCAAACGAGGTTATCGGCTTGGCTGAAAAGCTTTGCCGGAGTCGCGGCATTAAAAAACTCGTTGCGGGACTTAACGCGCATTTAAGTTACGGCGTGGGAATACTCACAGCCGCCGAGCTTAAAAACACCTTCGATACGTGCTACAACAAAACGTACTACTCGGAATTTTTCAAAGATTTTCCAACGGTAAACACTCTTACGGCGTACCGCAACAATCTCGAAAACGTCAGAAGTAAAATCCGAGCGGTGAATATCGATACGAGCGGCTATGCCGTGCGCCGAGCGAACTTTAAGGACTTCAAAGCCGAGTGCGAAATTATGCGGAAGCTTTGCGACGAAACGATAGGTAAGACGTACTTATATTCGCAAACCGCGGAAAATCATTTTTACGACTTACTCAAAGATATGAAGATTATAATGCGCGAAAACAATTTGCTGTTTTTGACGCACGGTGGAGAGGAAGTCGGATTTTTGTTTTGGCACCCCGACTATAACGGAGCGGTAAAAGCGGGCAAAAGGGTGGGCGCGCTCGGATTCGCAACGCAGTACTTTTTAAATAAGCGCAAAATAGACACCGTTAAATTGAATTCGATTGGCGTCGAAGACGCGCACCGCGGTAAGGGGACGTTTGCTCTTATTAAAGCCATGGACGAAGAAATAGCCGACAAATACAAATATATAGAAACTAATTTCGTGTGGGACAACAACACTAAAAGCACTCTTTTGAATAGACGCTGTATAGGCGGCGCATGTCGCAAATTCGCCGTGTACGAAAAGGAATTGTAAAAGGACGTAAAATATGGTAAAGGAATTTAAGGCGAGCGAGCTTCCGCCCGAGTGGGACGAAATTGCCGACGACAATGTTTATTTAACGCGCGAGTTTATAACTTTTACGGAGAGTGCGGACGACGCCGAAAAACATTACTACGCCGTAATTATAGACGGCAAACTTGACACCGTTTTTATGACGCAAGTGCGCCGCGGGTATAACCTTGCCATGTTCACAAAGCGCAATTTTAAGGTGAAAATGACTCTCGTGTACGTGCCGCTTTCGGTTACGCGCGCGGGAATCGCATACAACAAAGGCTTAGCCGAGGCTATGGATTTTGTCAAAAAACTGTCGGGCTACAAGATATTTTTGAATCTGCCCGATATAAACCCCAAAGGATACGCAAAGGGGCTAACGTGTCCCAAGTGCGAGCTGACTTTGCGGTGGAACAGCTTTGACGAATACATTGCCGAATTACGAAGCCCGTACCGCTACCGCTACAAAAAGGCATTAAGTAAAGGCGCGCCGCTTAAACTGCGGTATTTAAGTTCCCCGAACGAATTTACGCCCGAAATGTACAAACTTTACGAAAACACGTACAATAAGTCGCGCATACGTGTGGAAAAACTCACCGAGCGGTTCTTTAAGGGCGAGATGTTTAAAATCTTCGTTATGGAAGACGACGAGGCGGTTCGCGGATTCGTGCAGCTTCTCGAAAACGGCTCGGAGCTTGTGTTCGAGTTTGTGGGACTCGATTACACGGTAAATCAAAAGTACGATACGTACCTGTGTATGCTTTTAAACATTGTGCGCTACGGAATAGAACACGGTTTTAAAACGATAGACTTCGGACAGACCGCCGACGACACAAAACTGAAACTCGGCTGTAAGTACACGTATTTGTACGCGTACCTGAATCATAAAAATCCGCTGCTTAACGCCGTATGCCGTCTGCTTGCGCCCAAGCTCGAATACAAACCCGTGCGCGAAAATTTTGCGGTGTTCAAAGGGGACAAGCAATGAACGTACTTCTCGTACGGGTAAAGCCGAATAAAAAATCGGTCAACTTACAAAGCTTTATGATATGCGAGCCGCTCGAACTCGAATACTCTTATGCCGCGCTAATGCGGGCGGGACACGGCGTTGATTTGGTTGACATGATTCTTGAAAAGCGCAGTTTTAAAAGCATACTGCGAGCTAAAAAGTACGACCTTGTTTGCTTTACCGGCTATATTGTTCACGTGGGCGAAATATTAAAGCACGCGCTGATTGCAAAAAAGATTCAGCCCGAGTGCAAAACCGCGGCGGCGGGAGTGTATGCCGAAGTCATGCCGAAAGATTATCTTTGCCCGCAAATCGATTACGTTTTATGGGCGAACGCGCTTAAAACTCTTGTGAATATCGCAAACGGAGCGAATCCCGAAAGTGAGGCGGGAGTGTACAAATTCGGCGCGGTTAAGCCGCCCGTCGAGCATATCGAAGACGAGATTTTTCCCGATAGGAACTGTACGGCACAGTACCGCGACAAGTACAACTATATTTATCACGATAAGTGCGCTACAATCAAAACGTCGTTCGGTTGCCCGTATAAATGCAGTTTTTGTTTTTGCACCCGCATTTGCGACTACGCCGTTCGTAAGCTCGAACGCGTAATGGACGAACTTGAAAGCATTAAAGAAGAAAACGTATTTATAGTAGATGACGACTTTACGGCAAGCCCCGAGCGGGTGCGCGAGTTTTGCCGACTGCTTGGCGAGCGCAACATAAAAAAACACTTTATAGCGTTTTCACGCGCCGACTTTATAACCGCCAACCCCGACCTTGTCAAGCTTTTGCACGGGTTTGGATTCGACGCGTTTTTCGTGGGGATAGAATCGTACCGCGCGGGCGAACTCGACAAATTTTGCAAGCGCACAACGGTCGAACAAAACACACTTGCGGTACGCATTTTAGAGGACGAGGGTATGCAGTGTTACAGCGGTCTTATAGTGGGCGAAGATTGGGTTAAAGAAGACTTTAACGCGCTTATAGACTATTTAAACGGCTTTAAGCACCCACTTGTGAATATTCAGCCCATAACTCCCATGGCGGGAACGCCGCTGTATGACGATTACGGTTACGAAATAACGGTACCTCGTACCCGCTACGAACTGTGGGATATGGCGCACGTAGTTTTTAAGCCTATAAACATGAGTAAGCGCAAATATTACTACCACATCGTGCGCGCATATTTAAAAACGAGCGCGAATAAAACTCAGCGAAAATTTATACGCGAGCGGTACGGAAAAGCCGTTTACAAGCGGGTTAAGCGCGGCGCGGCTCATATATTTTTTCAGTATATGCGGCAGATAATTAAGCCGGCGTAACGGGCAAAGGGGAATAGCTTATGAACAAAAAAATTCTTTTTATACAACCCACCATATACGACGAAAAGGGCAAACTTCTTAAAAAGCGCAAGCTATATTTTGTTGGGCTTGCGCACCCTCTGCTTGCGGCACTTTTGCCGGAAGGTTGGAGCGCCGAACTGTGCCTTGACATGATAGAGGATATTCCTTTCGATACCGACGCCGACGTAGTAGGAATAGGCGGAGTGGGACATGCGGCAACTCGCGCAAAAGACTTGGCAATCGAGTTCAAGCGGCGCGGCAAAATAGTGTTTATGGGCGGTCCCATGGTTTCGCTCGTTCCCGAAATGGCAAAAGAATACTGCGACAGCGTAATGATAGGCGACAGCGAAGAAACGATTGCGGAGCTTTGCCATGACATAGAAAACGGCTGTCTTAAACCGTTTTACAATAAGCCACTGAGTAAGCTAAGCTATCCGCTCCCGAGGTACGACCTTGTAGTAAATAAGCGCATAGGCAGTTTTCTGCCCGTGCAAGCGGGACGCGGTTGTCCCAACACATGTTCGTTCTGTACAATCTCTTGTCTGTTTAAAGGGCGGTACATGCGCCGCGATATAGACGAGGTTATGCGCGACATAACGTATATAAAAAGCCTCGGCTTTAAAGAGTTTTTGCTTGTCGACGACAATATAGTGTCCGACCCCGATTACATGCTCGAACTGTGCAGACGCATTAAGCCGCTTAAAATGCGGTGGATGAGTCAGTGCGCCATTCAGATTGCCGACAAACCCGAGCTTCTGAAAGCGGCGGCGGAAAGCGGTTGCTACGTATTAAGTTTCGGACTTGAAAACATAAATCCGCAAGCGCTAGAAAACGTAAACAAGGGGTGGTGCAATCCTGCCGACTATCCGCGCGTACTCGAAACGGTGAACGCCGCGGGCATAGAAGTTGCAAGCGAAATGATTGTGGGACTCGATACCGACACGCCCGAATCTTTGCGTAAAACCGCCGAGTTCGTGGAAAAAAGCAGTATAATCGCGCCTAAATTCTATTGCCTTACGCCAATCCCCGGTACTCCCTTAAACAAGCAAATGACCGACTTGGGCAGAATCGTAAGCGACGATGTGCTTAAATACAAGCCGTCAAGCTCGGTGCTTAATACGCCCAACATGACTGCCGAACAAGTAACCGAAGAATATTGGAAGCTGTATAAACGGCTTTACAGCATGAAGAATATAATTAAGCGCACGCTGTTTAATAAACGCATGCTTAAACACCCTTTCAGAACGCTTTTCTTTTTCGGCATAAACATGGTTTACCGCTCGCAGATAAAGCGCAAAGTCGCCCCCAATATTTTTTAATGCCGTATAATCGTTTTTTAATTCTTTGTAAGTAGCGGTATAATAAAAAAAGGTACGCCGTATTACCGTAATTCCCATAGGGAATATAATAAAACGCAAATAAAAAGATTTAGGCAT
>CAMUAL010000044.1 GCA_947086925.1 uncultured Clostridia bacterium | reverse complement strand
TCTTTTTCAGGTAATAAAGGTATGTCGTTAAGTCCCGGAATATCCGATACTCTGTGAACGGTTTTCTGCGGCTTTGCAGGTGCCGGATTTTCTTTTATGGGTGCGCTTTGCACGGGTGCGGTGTTTTTGATTTCGGGTTCGGAAACAAGAGGAGGTAATCTGTACCCCGCCATGTATTCGCTTTGTGCCTTTGCGTAATCGATTTTTGCATGATTCGTTGCGGGCGGCTCGGCATATTGCTGACGGTTTCCGAAAAGAATTTTATGCGCCTCCGAAATAAAGCCGTCGTGATTTTCCTTTTTGGTGGAATAAGGCTCGAACTGAACGCCCGTGCTTTGCTGTAATTGAGTCTGCTTGGTTCGCTCGGGCTCCGGCTCGTTTATGGGCGTAAACCGATTCCCTTCGATTCGTTCGGCTTGTACGGGTCTGATGGTATCAACAAACAAAGTATTATCGGTAACGGGACGGGTCTGCTTTGCCGAAGCTAAGCCTTTTACGAACGGGTCGGGGCTTTGTGCGGGCGCGTCCATACGTTCGCGTTTACGGGCGGAATATACGGGTAATACAAAGCAAAACAAAATCGAGCATATTAAGCCTATTGAAAAAAGAATATACGCTACGGGTACGGAAACTATATTTTTTACGGCATATGCGATTATGCCGAAAATCACTCCGCCAGCAGATAATTTCATATTGTAAGTGCCTGCCAAATACGCGCCGAATTTTTCTCCGAGTAAACCGTTGGTTGTGGCAAGCTGTAAAATAAGCATAACGCATAAAGCGGTGCATGCAATGCCGACTTTGTAGCGTGTTCTCATATTTGCGTGTCTGCCTTGCAACAGCGCGATTCCCAAAATGAGGGTACTCAAAAACAACGGATAGCTGAATAATCCGAAAACACCCAATGTAACGCCGTAAACAGCGGCACTGATAATGCTAAGTATAGGACGTATTACAATGCAAAGCAAAATAAACGCAGATATTATTATCAGAACAACTCCGACTACTTCGTTATTGCTTGCACTTTTTTCCCGTCGCTTTGTATTGTTATATTTTTTTGACGGCATCTTTTACTCCGTAATATCGAAACATTAAAACTACATTCTATTATAACATGACGGGTGCTTTTTTTCAATCAAATTAGGCTGTTTTGTAAAATTTTTTTGAAATTAGTTTCAACAAAAAACCGCCCGAATCTCGGACGGATTTTTTATGCTAACCGTTTATTATTTTCATTATATCGGCGCGCGGTTCTTTTCCCACATAGGCGGCGCACGCTTTGTCGGTTTCGAAAGTTTTCTTTATAAACTTGTTTATGTCGCTTACAGTCACATTGTCGATTTCTTCGATGCGACTGTCAACACTGTAAAGTTCGCCTGTAAGCAACATCAGCTTTCCTTGCGAAGTCATCATATTGTGTATGTTTTCTTCCGAAAACACAAGCGCGGATTTGAGTTGAATTTTTGATTTTTCGAATTCTTCTTTCGTTATGCCGCTTTTTATTACTGCGTCGATTTCAGCCATTGTTGCCTTTAAAACTTTTTCGGTGTTTGCCGCCGTAATATTGAGCATAATGTTGAAGTTGCCGTTTTTCAGATAAGCTATCGGTGAGGAATAAACCGAATAAGCCAATCCCATTTGCTCGCGTACACGTTGAAACAGACGCGAACCCATACAGCCGCCGAACGCAATGTTAAATACATTCTGCGCGGGCATTTCCGCATTGCGGAATTCCACCGAAGGGTAACTTATGCCTATATTCGACTGCTCGAAATCTTTGATTTTTTCGGCATAGCCGCCTTTGACGTTAAGCTTGTCTACTCCTGCTTTTACCGTTTTATTGCTCCGTACTTCGTTTAAAAGATATTTGCGCACGAGCTTGTCGGCGGTTCGAGTATCCATATTGCCCGAAACGGAAACGACAATATTATCGGCATTGTACAGCTCGTCCATGTATGCGATTACATCGTAACGCGTAAAACGCTTTACGTTGTCGATAGGGCCCAAAATAGTATGGCCGAGCGCAGTGCCCTTGTAAAGCGTGTCGGCAAGCAAGTCATAGCAAATGTCTTCGGCGGAATCTTCCACCATATTGATTTCTTCTATTATAACTTTGCGTTCTTTGTCAAGCTCGGCGGCGTCGAACGACGAACGGGTGAAAATATGCGAAAGAGTTTCGAAACATTTTTCCGCATATTCGTCTATCGATTTAACGTAATAGCATGTAGCTTCTTTTCCCGTAAAAGCGTTTATGGCGGCGCCGAGATTTTCAAAAGCGTTGGCAACGTCGAAAGCCGTGTACTTATCGGTACCTTTAAACATGACGTGTTCGGTAAAATGAGATATACCGTTGTTTGCAGTCGTTTCTTTCGTGCTTCCGGCACCTACCCATATTCCCATTGAAACCGACCTTACCGTAGGCACGTGATTGACTACGAGTCGAAGTCCGTTGGGATATGCAATCAAATCGTTCATTTGTGACCTCCGAAAATTCGCACCGAGTGCGTATTATGTTGTTTAAACGTCGGCGGCAAGTACTTCGCTCACCGGAGCTATCTGTAAATTATGCTCTTTTGCGTAACGGATTATACTTTCGAGGGCTTCGACGGTGTTTTGCGTGGGGTGCATTAAAATCAAATCGCCGCCATCCATTTTGGAGGTTGCCCTTTCGATTATTTTCTGCGTGTCGTGATCGCGCCAATCGATAGTATCGCGAGTCCACATTATGGTTGCGTATCCGAGCGTTTCGGCTTGCGATAACGTGGCTTTTCCGAAAGACCCCGACGGCGGAGCAAATAAATTCATGTCTATGCCTATTACGCTTTTAACCAACTTGTGAGTGATATTAATTTCTTCGAAGTTGCGTTCCGCCGACAGCTTTTTGTGGTCTTTGTGAAAGTATCCGTGATTACCTATCTCATGCCCTTTTTCGTATATCTTTTTAAGCATGGCGTCGTTTTCGGCAACCCACATTCCGCCCACAAAAAAAGTTGTGGTTACGTTGTTTCGTTCGAAAATATCGAGCATTTCGTCTAAATATTCGGTGCCCCAGTATACGTTTACCATAAGCGAAACTTTTGTTTTGCTTTCTCCCTTGTAAAACGGGGCGGTTTCACCCGATGCGGCTACCGTTTTGTTTGTAAGCGTAAATGCGAGCAGACCTATGACGATTGCGCCTATCGCAAAGTTAGCTACTATACAGCGAAAAAATCTGACTTTCTTTTCTGACAAAATATTGCACCTCGGAAATATACTGTTACGGTAAATACGGTAACAGTATAATATATTCCGAACGTGCCCGAAAAAGTCTTTTTGCCGCATTAAAAGAAAAAGTCCTTAAAGGACTTTTTCCGATGTTTACGCTTTAAAGCTTTTCTATCAACTTCAAGTCTATTCTGCCCTTTTCATCGGTTTTGATAACTTCTACGCGTGCCATATCGCCGAGGTTGAGCACATCGGTAACTTTATTTACGCGCGACTTGGAAAGTTTTGATATATGAATCATTCCGTCTTTACCGGGTGCAAGTTCAACAAATGCGCCGAATTCGAGTATGCGCACGACTTTGCCCTCGAAGACTTGTCCGGGTTGTACGTCTTCGGCAATGGTAAGAACGATTTTCTTTGCCTTTTCCGCCATTTCGACGTCGGTGCAACTGATAAATACTCTGCCGTCGTCCTCAATATCGATTTTAACGCCGGTTTCGGCAATAATCTGATTGATAACTTTGCCGCTTTTACCGATAACATCTCCTATAACATCGGGAGAAATATTAAAGCTGATTATTTTGGGTGCGTACTTGCTGAGTTCGGGACGAGGTGCTTTGAGAACGGCAAGCATCTTATCCAAAATATAAAGTCTGCCTGCGCGCGCCTGCTCCAAAGCGGTACGGAGAATATCTTCGTCGATACCCTTGATTTTAATATCCATTTGTATTGCGGTAATGCCCTCGGCGGTACCCGCAACCTTAAAGTCCATATCTCCCAAGAAATCTTCGAGACCTTGAATATCGGAAAGCACCGCAACTTTGTGGCTCGATTCGTCTTTAATAAGTCCCATTGCTATTCCGGCTACGGGAGCTTTAATGGGAACACCCGCATCCATAAGCGCAAGAGTAGAACCGCAAACGCTTGCTTGCGAAGTAGAACCGTTTGAACTTAAAATCTCGCTAACGGTACGGATTGCGTACGGGAATTCTTCCTCGTCGGGAATTACGGGCTCGAGTGCGCGTTCTGCAAGTGCTCCGTGACCTATTTCGCGTCTGCCGGGACTTCTTAAAGGACGAGCTTCACCCGAGCAGTACGGCGGGAAGTTATAATGGTGCATGTAACGCTTAAAGGTTTCTTCGTCGAGATTATCGAGCTTTTGAACTTCTGCAATCGTGCCCAAAGTACAGGTGGTCATAGCCTGACTTTGTCCGCGCGTAAACACAGCAGAGCCGTGAACGCGAGGCAATACGCTTGTTTCGCACCATATATCACGAATATCGGTAAGCTTTCTGCCGTCGGGACGAATACCCTTTTTAAGTATTTTTTCTCGTACTTTTTCTTTTGTGAAGTAATAAATCGAATCCTTGATTTCGCGCTCTTTTTCGGAATAAATCTCGGCGAAATGTTCAAGCGCAAGCTTGTCTACTTCGTCTTGTTTTTCCTGACGAGCCTGACGGTTGGTTTCCTCTAACGCCTTATCCAAGAGTTTATCGGTAAACTTGCGAACTTCCGCATCGATGTCTTGGGGAACTTTGTAAAGCTCCATTTCGCGTTTGGGCTTGCCCACCTTTTTAACTATTTCGTTAATAAATTTAACTTGCTTTTTGATTTCTTTGTGAGCGAATAATATGCCTTGCAACATTACGTCTTCGCTTACCATTTGAGCACCCGCTTCTACCATCATGATTGCGTCGGCTGTTCCCGATACGTAAACGTGCATTTTGCTCATTGCGCGCTGAACGCTGTCGGGGTTAATTACGTACTTTCCGTTTACGTATCCCACTACAACCGAACCGGTAGGTCCTGCCCACGGAATATCCGAAACGGCAATCGCGATACTCGAACCGAGCATTCCGAATACTTCGGGCGGAATGTTGGTGTCTACGCTCAGCGCGGTGGCAACAACCGATACGTCGTTGAATAATCCCTTAGGAAATAGCGGACGAATCGGACGGTCGATAAGACGGCTTGTAAGAATTGCTTTGTCGCTTGCTCTGCCCTCGCGCTTTTTGAATCCGCCGGGGATTTTTCCCACGGCATACATTTTTTCCTCGAAGTCTACGCCGAGCGGGAAAAAGTCCATTCCCGGACGGGGCGTTTCCGCCATGGTCACGTTTGTCATAACAACCGTATCGCCGCAACGGATTATGCACGAGCCGTTGCTGAGCTCGCAATATTTGCCGATTTCAACGGTTACTTCTTTTCCGCCGATTTCGGTTTTGAAAATCTGTGCTTCTTTACTCATTTTACATTTACTCCTTCTCTCTTGATTCCCGCGTGCCGTACTTTATGCGGCACAATAAAAAGCGAGAGTCAACCTGTTTGGTCGACTCTTGCCGTGTGATAGCTTACTTTCTGAGTTCCAATTTGGCAAGAAGTGCTCTGTATCTTTCGATGTCGAGCTTTTTGAGATAGTTCAAAAGACTTCTTCTGGAACCTACCATTTGCAACAAGCCTCTGCGCGAGTGATGGTCGTTGTGGTGCACTTTAAGGTGTTCGGTAAGATGATTGATTCGGTGTGTCAAAAGCGCGACCTGAACCTCGGGACTTCCCGTGTCACCTTCATGCGTTGCAAACTTGGCGATAATTTCCGCCTTGGTTTCTTTTTCCATGTTTAACCTCCGTTAAAATTGTATTCGCCTTAAAACTGAGTATCGGTGCGTGGAGAGCGCACAACTCCGAGTATCAAGGTACATAAATTATTATAACACTATTTCCTGCTTATGTAAACCGATTTTCATGTATTTGTTTTATAAAATGCTTCTTTTTTTGCCATTCTTTCGTCAAATTCTTTTAAATACAGCAAAACGTCTTTCGGGTTCGCAAGCCGCACGATTTTTCCGTTTGCGCCGAGTAATTTGCTTATCGCGCCCGCTCCGCAAGCGTATACGGGCAACATTTCTTCCATTACCGTAACATTGTTTACGCACAGCATATTCGGTTTACACCAACCTATGTTTTCCAAATTTGCCGCCATTTGCTTTTGTCTGTACAAATAATACGGTTCGTAACCGCACTTTTTTAATGCGGACACCGAATAGTCAACCATCTTCTCGGCGCACAGGTTTTCTTCACGCTCGGACATTGCGTCGTTTGCGCCGCGCTTTACGCAAAGTGTGTGTACGGTTATGTTTTCGGGTGACAGCTCCAAAACACGATTAAGGGTATACATAAAATCACGTTCGGTTTCGCCGCTCAGTCCCGCAATCAAATCGACGTTTTTTACAAATCCGTATTTCCGAGCCGCTCCGTATGCTTCGAAAAATTGTTCGGTCGTATGATTGCGACCTATTTTTATAAGCGTACGGTTGTGTAAAGTCTGCGGATTTATGCTTATGCGATTTACTCCGCACGCGTTCATTATGCCGAGTTTTTCATCGGTAATCGTATCGGGTCTGCCGGCTTCGCAGGTAAATTCCGCGTTTTCGGCAAAAGCGGCATTAAGCACTGCGCCGAGAAGTTCTACGCTCAGTACGGTTGGCGTTCCTCCGCCGATATATACCGAAAATATGCGTTTACTTTGCTCGGCTATAATCCGCTTTGTCATATGAATTTCTTTTATAAGAGCGTCGGCATACGGCAAAAGTTGCCATGTCTTTTTTTCAATGCCCTGCGAAACAAACGAGCAGTATGCGCAACGCGACGGGCAGAACGGAATATGTACGTATAAATTGACAAGGTTGTCTTTTGTTTCGGGCGGCGTTGCTACCGACATTCTGTCGCCTACCGATTTGCTTTGATTGAATAAAATTTCGGCGGTTAAATCGGCTTTAAGCGGCGAAACGAAATAATCGCTCTGCATTTTGCGCGATATTTCATGCCGAGCCGTACCTTCGCTTAAAATACGCATTGCTACCCTTGTGGGGCGTATTCCCGTCAGGCTTCCCCACGGCAGTTTTATATTCGAATAGTCTGATAACGCCTTATATAAAGCGGTTTTGCATGTGTACAAATCATATCGTGCGCGGTCGTACTTATCGCCGTGTTTAACGTCCGCATATTCGAAAGAATAATTCTTTTTTCCGATTTTGACATACAGCTTTATGCAGTCGGATTTAACGTGCGTAAAGTTGACTTCCGTATTTTCGCAAGTCGAAAAACAGCGTACAAGCTCGTTGAGTTCGCTTTTTATATCGCCGCGGTTGGTTATAAGTTCATACATAAGGATTACTCTTTTTCTCCGCCGAGAGCGTTGTGGCTATGCCGTGACCTGCATATACTTTATAATCTTGTTTGTCTGCCAAAAGCATCAAATTGTTTAGCGAACGCCGCATTTTTTCCGAACTGCCCGACGGAAAATCCGTTCTGCCGCAAGACATGAAAAACAACGTATCGCCGCTGAATATCACATCGCTCGAAATATAACATACACTTCCGTCGGTATGCCCGGGAGTTGAAATTACCTTAACTTCGAGCCCCGAAAGATTAAGAGTTTCGCCGCCGTTTAACAGCACGTCGGGAGTAAACGGTTCGAGCCGTTCTCCAAACATTTCGGCAAGATTACCTTTGCCGTTAAGCAGTTTCATATCGTCGCGGTGCATATAAACAGCCGCGCCTTTACGCTGAAAATAACGCACTGCACTTATGTGGTCGAAATGCGCGTGAGTCAAAAGAACGTAGGCGCACTTGCTTTCGCCCATTTCTTTTTCTATGTATTCGGGCTGTGCCCCGGGGTCGATTAAAACGGACTTGTCGCCGCAATCTATAAAGTAAGCGTTTTCGTATATATTGCCTACGGTTATCTGTTTTATCCGCATTACAAAGAATTGCTCCTGAACACTTTATCTACTTCGGGAATATTATCGATTTTTTTAATAAGCATATCTATCTGTTCGATTTTTGTGACTTTTACGTCGAAGTTTATAATTGCCATTTGGTTTTTATCCACTCTGGCGTTCAAGCTGTGTAACGACAGTTTAAGCTCGGTAATAAGCATTGTGATTTTCGTAAGAAGTCCGCTGCTGTTTTTCGCTTCTACTTGCAAAGCCACCGAGAACGGCGCGCACTGATTGCCCGCCCAATGCGCTTCTATAAGACGGTACGGTTCGGCGTTACGCATGTTTGGACAGTTTTTACGGTGTATAGCTACGCCTCTGCCGCGCGATATATAACCGATTATTTCGTCGCCCGGAACGGGAGTACAGCACCGTGCTACACGCACGAGCAAATCGTCATGCCCTTTTACAATAATTCCGCGCGTTATGTTGTCACCGGTTTGTGCCGCCGCTTTTGCGGGAATTTTTGCGGTTTCTTCCTCTTTGCGGTAAAAGTCAATCAGCTTTAAAAGAATCTGATTTACTGTAAATCCGCCGTAGCCAATCGCCGCATACATATCGTCCATTGACGATATAGAGTAGCGTTGCATTATAATATCGAGCCACTTATTTACGAGAAGCTGTGTGAGATTATAGCCGCGGCGTTTGGCTTCTTCTTCAAGCATTTCTTTACCGCGTTTAATATTGTCCTCTTTTTGCTCTTTTTTGAAAAATGCGCGAATTTTCGATTTTGCCTGAGCGGTCTTGCAAAAACGCAACCAATCGCGGCTCGGTCCTTTTGCCGTATTCGACGTTATAATTTCCACATAGTCGCCGGTTGCGAGCTTTGTTTCGAGCGGCACGATTTTATTGTTGATTTTCGCGCCTACGCACTTGTTGCCCACCGCGCTGTGAACGCTGTACGCAAAGTCAACGGGCGTAGAGCCTTCGGGCAGAACCACTACGTCGCCTTTGGGTGTAAATATGAATATCTGTCCGCTGTACAAATCGAGTTTTAACGATTCGTAAAATTCTTGCGGACTCGAAGTTTCGCCCGCATCGTCCATAACTCCGCGCAACCATTCCAACTTTTCGTCGAGGTCGTTTACTTTGTTTCGTCTTTCTTTGTACTTCCAATGCGCCGCTATGCCGTATTCGGCTATTTTGTGCATTTCGTAAGTTCTTATCTGAATTTCGAACGGCATGCCGTAACTCGTCATAACCGTTGTGTGAAGCGATTGATAATTGTTCGGTTTAGGAACGGCGATGTAGTCTTTGAACCTTCCGGGTATAGGCTTCCAAATAGTGTGAATCATGCCCAAAACTTCGTAGCAGTCGCGCACGTTTTCAACTATTACGCGCACGGCGGTGAGGTCGTAAATCTGCTCGAATGTTCTGTTTTGATTGACCATTTTTTTATATATGCTGTAAAAGTGTTTGGGACGTCCGCTCACTTCGCCTTTGATTTTAAGTTCTTGCAAAAGCTTGCTTAGGCGTTCGCATATATGCCCTATAAGCTCTTTGCGTTCGGCACGCTTTAACGAAATTTCGTTTACAAGCGACTCGTAAACGGCGGGATGCAAAACTTTAAGACACATATCTTCGAGTTCGCATTTAAAATAGCTCAGTCCCAAACGCGACGCAAGCGGAGCGTAAATTTCGAGAGTTTCTTTTGCCATGGCAACCTGACGCTCGTTTGAAATACTCGAAACGGTGCGCATGTTGTGCAAGCGGTCGGCAAGCTTGATTAAAATTACGCGGAGGTCTTTTGCCATGGCAAAAAACATTCTTCTGAAATTTTCCGCCTGTTCTTCCTCTTTTGATTTGAACGTGATTTTGTCGAGTTTGGTTACGCCCAACACGAGTTCGCAAATTTCGTTGCCGAATTTCTGACGTATTTCGCTGTCGGTTGCGGGGGTATCTTCAATACAGTCATGCAGAAGTGCCGCCGCTATTGTTTTGTAGTCGAGTCCCAAATCGAGCAATAAGCTTTCAACCGCCATGGGGTGCGTTATATAAGGCTCGCCCGAAACGCGAGTTTGACCG
>CAMUAL010000043.1 GCA_947086925.1 uncultured Clostridia bacterium | reverse complement strand
ATCCTTTGAGCATATCGGCAATCTTCTTTTCGAGAACTCCGACCTTTGCGGTAACTTTGGTTTCTATTAAAAGAGGAACTTTTCCGTTTACGGTTTTAAGCAACTGTTCGAAAGTCGGTATGGTTTGCGAGCTGTCTTTTAAATGCAGTTTTTCCAAATCCGCAGAGCGTAGATTTGAAGCATAACCGTCTTTATCGGTCATTCTTCCTAAGGTATCGTCATGAAATACTATAATTGTTCCGTCGTCGATTATTCTTACATCGGTTTCTATGGGATAATGATTTAAAATTGCGTTTTCGAAAGCCGCGAGCGAATTTTCGGGTATTCCGTCGGTATGCAGTCCGCGATGCGCAATAGGTTTATTGAAAAGTACGGAATTTTTAATGTCCATAAATATTCTCCCGTGTTGTTCTCCGTAGAATTATATGCAACATTATAACATGATTTTCAGAGTCGCGCAACCAATTCGCGGATAAAGGCTGTTTTTATTTGCTATTTTTCGCACTTTCGCTTATAATACAGTGGTAAAACTCTTTTCGGGGCAAATAAATGGACAGACAAAAGCACATTCGTAATTTCTGCATCATAGCGCACATAGACCACGGCAAATCCACTCTTGCCGACAGACTTATCGAAGCTACGGGTACGGTATCGCGGCGCGAACTTACCGATCAGATTTTGGACAGCATGGACATAGAGCGCGAACGCGGCATAACAATCAAACTTACGCCGGTGCGCATGAAGTATACCTACGGCGGCGAAGATTACGAGCTTAACTTAATCGATACTCCCGGTCATGTCGACTTTACCTACGAGGTTTCGCGCTCGCTTGCCGCGTGCGAAGGCGCCGTGCTTATAGTAGACGCTACGCAAGGCGTAGAGGCGCAAACTCTTGCCAACGTGTACTTGGCGGTGGATAACAACCTCGAAATAATACCCGTAATAAATAAAATAGATTTGCCGAGCGCGCGCCCCGACGATGCAAAACAGGAAATAGAAGACGTAATCGGTCTGCCTGCCGACGACGCGCCGCTTGTAAGCGCAAAAGAAGGACTTAATATAGACAAAGTGCTCGATAAGATAATTACCGAAGTTCCGCCGCCCTCGGGCAATCCCGACGCGCCTTTAAAAGCACTTATATTCGATTCTTATTACGATAACTATAAAGGCGCGGTGTGTTTGGTGCGCGTAATCGACGGGCATGTGGAAGCGGGCAGTAAAATACGAATGATGCACAGCGGCAAAGAGTTCGATGTTACCGAGGTGGGAATTTTCAATCCCAAACCGATAGAGTGGCAAAGTCTTTCGTCGGGCGACGTAGGTTACGTATGCGCGAGCATAAAAAACGTGTCCGATACCGCACCCGGCGATACAGTTACCGACGCACTCAATCCGACTGCCGAACCTTGCCCCGGATACAAAAAAGTGCAGCCTGTTGTTTATTGCGGAATTTTTTCTACCGACGGCAGTAAGTATAACGACCTTAAAGACGCTTTGGAAAAGCTTAAACTTAACGACGCCGCGCTTTTCTTCGAACCGGAAGTTTCGGTCGCGCTCGGATTCGGATTCCGTTGCGGATTTTTGGGACTTCTCCACATGGAAATCATACAGGAGCGGTTGGAGCGCGAATTTAACCTCGACCTCATAACCACCGCGCCGAGCGTAAACTATAACGTATATAAAACAGACGGCGATATGATTACGGTAACAAACCCGAGCAATCTGCCTAATCCCGCCGAAATCGACAGAATAGAAGAACCGTACGTATCGGCTATGATTTTCACGCCGCCCGAATATATAGGTTCGATAATGGAGCTGTGTCAGGAAAAGCGCGGCACATATATCAATATGGTTTATCTCGATAAAACGCGCGTAAGAATAGAGTACGAAATTCCGCTTAACGAAATCGTTTACGACTTTTTCGACAGTCTTAAATCACGCACGCGCGGATATGCGAGTCTCGATTACGAGCTCAAAGGTTACAAAGCGGAAGATTTGGTTAAACTCGATATTTTGCTTAATAACGAAATTTGTGATGCTTTAAGTATAATAGTACACCGCGAAAAGGCGTATACTCGCGGAAGGTCGATTGCCGAAAAACTCAAAGAAGTCATACCGCGTCAGCTGTTCGAAATTCCCATTCAGGCATCGATAGGCAACAAGGTCATTGCGCGCGAAACGGTAAAAGCAATGCGCAAAGATGTTTTGGCGAAATGCTACGGTGGCGATATAACCCGCAAAAAGAAGCTTCTCGAAAAGCAGAAAGAGGGCAAAAAGAGAATGCGTCAGGTAGGTTCGGTTGAAGTTCCGAGCGAGGCGTTTATGTCGGTGCTCAAACTCGACGACAAATAACCCATATGACGGAACGGAACAAACAAAGTACGGGGTTGTATATTCATATTCCGTTTTGCCGTAGCAGGTGTTCTTACTGCGGCTTTGTTTCGTGCGTTAATATCGAGCGCGCGAACGATTACGTAAACGCACTTACTTCCGAAATATCGCAAAGAGTAAAAGGAAATATCGATTCGATTTATGTGGGCGGCGGCACTCCGTCGGTTTTGCCCGCGGGACTTCTCGGTAAAATCTTTTCCGCAGTGCGTAAAAAAGCCGATATTTCGAAGGATTGCGAAATTACCTGCGAAGCGAACCCCGACAGTTGCACAAGCGAATTTTTATCGGAGGCTACGGACTGCGGAGTAAACAGAATAAGTTTAGGCGTGCAGTCGCTTAACGACGATATACTGCGTGCAATCGGGAGGCGGCATACTGCTCGTGTGGCGTGCGACGCCGTAAGGCTCGTTTTAAAGCACGGAATAAACAATGTAAGTTGCGATATGATTTTAGGGCTTCCCGAGCAGACCGAAAACGATGTTGTCGATACGGTAAACGCTTTTGCGGATTTGGGCGTTAAGCATGTTTCCGCATATGCTTTGTCGGTAGAAAAGGGAACTGCTATGTATGAAAGCGGGTATAAACCCGACGACGATTTTGCGGCGGATTTATATGACGTAGCATACTCCGAGCTTAAAAGTCGCGGTTACGGCAGATACGAAGTAAGCAATTTTTGCGTTGACGGTTATTTCAGCCGTCATAACATGAAGTATTGGACTCGTAAACCCTATATAGGCGTAGGGGCGGCGGCTCACTCTTTTTACGGCGGCGCGCGTTCATATAACACTTCCGATATATCGGCATATTCAAACGGTAAAACAACAGAGCAGACGGAGTTAGTAGACGGCAGACAGGCGTTTGAAGAATATGTTATGCTCGGACTTAGGACAAGCGACGGAATAAATGTCGACGATTATTTCGATATGGGTGCGCCTGCGGACAAATATCGGGAAATAGAGCGGCTTGTAAAAGAGGGGTTTATTAAAATTGCAGACAAGCGTATAAGTCTCACCGAAAGGGCATTTTACGTAATGAACGAGATAATATTAAGACTCATATAAAATCGACAATATTATTAAAAAAATCATTGTAAAGATTTGACACAACAACCGTTATGTGCTATATTATATTTAGCACTCTAAGGAGGTGATTGCTAATAGTCTGAGCCTTAAAGTGCTAATTAAGGCGGAGGTTAAGGCAATGGGCTTGTCCGGCAGAAAAGAAAAGATATTGCAAGCGGTAGTCGACGGCTATATAAATTCTTGCGAACCCATATCTTCCGCCGAAATCAAAGAACGCCACTTGCCTGCGCTCAGTACCGCCACCATACGCAACGAGCTTGCCGCTCTCGAAGAAATGGGGTATTTGGTTCAGCCGCATACTTC
The DNA here is from genome assembly GCA_947086925.1 of uncultured Clostridia bacterium. Lineage (GTDB taxonomy): Bacteria > Bacillota > Clostridia > Christensenellales > Pumilibacteraceae > Pumilibacter. Next base: position 7,277 of record CAMUAL010000043.1, on the reverse strand, counting down.
GGCGGGGCGCATACCAACGGCGGAAGCTTACCGACTGTATGTGGAACGGTTAATGCCGAAGCGCAAGCTGACTCGCAGTGAGCTTAAAACGGTAAAGCGTTACTTTAACCGCAAAATCACCGAGCTTGACGACGTACTGAAAAGCACCGCAAAAGTAATATCGGAAATTACCAACCTTACAAGCGTTGCATACGCACAGGATATTAACGACGCGGTAATTCAAAACATCAAAATCGTTAAAGTCACCGATACAACCGCTTTGGTGATAATCGTCACAAGTCTTGGAATTTTAAAAGACGCAACGCTGTCGCTCGGGGAAAATGTAGACGACGAATACTGTAAGAGCACAAGCGAATTTATTACCGGCATATTCGCTCAACGCACGATTAGCGAAGTACTCAAACCGAAAAATGTTATTAAACAGGTTAAAAAGGAGTACGAGCAAGTATTCAAAACCGTGCTGAAAATTTTGAAAAGTTACAGCCACGAAGAAATGATAAGCGACATAGTGTTAGAGGGCAGTGCCAAAATTTTGGAACAACCCGAATACGCAAATCTTCAAAAGGCAAAAGCGATGCTTGAAATACTCGATGCAAAAGAGGAGCTTGTGCCTGTACTTAAAAACAACGACGACATGAACTTGTCTATTAAAATAGGCAAAGATAACGAAATCCGCGAAGGAATGCCCGAATGTGCCATAGTTACGGCAAGTTACTCCATTAACGGAGTAAACATAGGGCAGGCGGGAGTTATAGGACCGATTCGTATGGATTATCCCAAAGTTATCTCGGTACTCGACTATATAGGCAAAACCATCAATATGCTTCCCGAGCACGCGGGCGAATCGTCCGACGGAGAAGAAGCCGACGGTAGCCATAGCGACGAGTAGCAAGAAATAAAAGAGAGGTTAAACATGGCAGAGGAAAAAAGAGACGTTCCCGTTCAGGATGCGCAGAAGTCGCAACCGCAAACGAATCCGCAAGCTCAGGCACAGGTGCAACCGCAGGCAAGTCAGCCCAATCCGCAAGCTCAGATGGCGGCACTCGTGCAACAGCTCAACATTGCTCAGGCAATAGCCGTTAAAGAAAAGAGCCGCGGCGAGGAGTTAGCCAATCTCGTAAACAGAATGCAGGCAGACTTTGACAATTACCGTAAGCGCAACGCCGAGCTTAACAAAAAGCAACGCGAAGACGGCATGGTTGCGGTGATTGAAAAAGTAATACCGGTTCTCGACGTGCTTAAACAGGCGATTTCCATGATAAGCGATGAAAAAATCGCCGAAGGCGTTAAAATGATTTACCGCCAAATAACCGAAATGCTTTCAAACTTCGGCGTAACCGAAATTCCCGCGCTCGGCGAGCAGTTCGACCCGAACTTGCACAATGCGATTATGCAGGTTAAGGTTAAGGACGCCGACAAAGTCAATATGGTTGTGGAAGTATTCCAAAAGGGTTATCGTATGGGCGACAGAATTATTCGCCACAGTGTAGTAAAAGTAGCTAAATAATCAAAGAAAAATTTTTTGGAGGATATAAAACAATATGGGTAAAATCATAGGTATCGACCTCGGAACCACGAACTCGTGCGTAGCTGTTCTCGAAGGCGGTGAGCCGGTAGTAATTCCCAACGCGGAAGGCTCGAGAACCACTCCTTCGGTTATCGGCTTTGCCAAAGACGGCGAGCGTTTGGTAGGGCAGGTTGCAAAGCGTCAGGCGGTTGCAAACCCCGACCGCACAGTTATCTCGATTAAAAGAGATATGGGCACCGACCGCAAAGTGCGCATCGACCGCAAGGACTTCTCGCCGCAGGAATTGTCGGCAATGATTCTTACAAAACTCAAACAGGACGCCGAAGCATATTTGGGCGAAAAAGTAACGCAGGCGGTTATCACCGTTCCCGCATACTTCACCGACGCTCAGCGTCAGGCAACCAAAGACGCGGGCAGAATCGCGGGCTTGGATGTTCTTCGTATTATAAACGAGCCTACGGCAGCCGCGCTTGCTTACGGTCTTGACAAAGGACAAGACAGCAACCATAAGATATTCATATTCGACTTGGGCGGCGGTACGTTCGATATTTCGATTTTGGAAATCGGCGACGGCGTATTCGAAGTTATAGCCACTGCGGGCGATAACCGCTTGGGCGGCGACGACTTCGACCAAAAGATTATGGACTACCTTGTAGAGCAGTTCAAAAACGACAACGGAATCGACCTCAGCAAAGACCGCATGGCTATGCAACGTCTTAAAGAGTCGGCGGAAAAAGCGAAAATCGAGCTTTCCACTTTGCAGAAAACTACCATAAGCTTGCCCTTCATTACGTCGGGTGCGGCAGGTCCTTTGCACATGGAATACGAGCTTACTCGCAGTAAGTTCGAAGCTCTCACCGCAGTTCTCGTTGAAAAAACCGTTAAACTTACAAAACAGGCTATGGCAGACGCAGGCTTTACCGAGTCCGACATAGACAAGGTTATACTCGTCGGCGGCTCGACCCGTATTCCCGCGGTTGTAGAAGCGGTTCGTCAGCTCAGCGGCAAAGAGCCGTTCAAGGGCATCAACCCCGACGAATGCGTTGCAATCGGCGCGTCCATTCAAGGTGGCGTTCTTGCTGGCGAAGTTAAAGACGTGCTTTTGCTCGACGTAACTCCGCTTTCGCTCGGTATCGAAACCGTGGGCGGAATCTTCACAAAGCTCATTCCGCGCAACACAACAATCCCCACCAAAAAGTCGCAGGTATTCTCTACGGCTACCGACGGTCAGCCTTCGGTTGATATTCACGTTTTGCAGGGTGAACGCGAAATCGCGGCTCACAACAAAACTCTTGCACGTTTCGAACTCGGCGGAATCCCTCCCGCACCTCGCGGAGTTCCTCAGATAGAGGTTACTTTCGATATAGACGCAAACGGCATAGTTCATGTTTCGGCACGCGATAAGGGAACGGGCAAAGAGCAACGCGTTACAATCACGGCGTCTACCAATCTTTCCGAACAGCAAATTCAGCAGGCTATTAAAGACGCAGAGAAATTCGCAGAAGAAGACAACAAGCGCAAAGAGGTTGTCGAAGCTAAAAACCACGCCGACATGCTTATATTCTCTATCGAAAAATTCCTTAAAGACAACGGTTCGTCTGTTTCTCCTTCGGATAAAGAAGAACTCGAAAAAGAAATGGCAAACGTGCGCGAAGTTATAAAGACCGACGAGCTCGAAGCCATAACCGATGCGGTAGAAAGCTTGCAGAAGCTCAGCAACGGCATATTCACAAAACTCTACGAGAGCGGTGCCGCTAACGCCGACGCAACTGCGGATGCGGGCGACAACGTGGTAGTCGAAGACGCCGAAGTAGTAGACGACGGAAATAATTAACGGCACAGACGCAAAGTTACGGCTAAGCGTCAAAGGTATAAAAGGTAATGGCTAAATCTTATTATGACGTATTGGGAGTTACAAAAAGTGCTTCCGATGACGAAATCAAGTCGGCATACAGGAAACTTGCCAAACAGTATCACCCGGACCTTCACCCGGGTGATAAGGCTGTTGCCGACAAATTTAAAGAAGTAAACGAAGCTTACGAGGTGCTCGGTGACCCGCAAAAGCGAGCGGCTTACGACAAGCCTTCGGGCGGTAGCGCGGGCGGCGCGGGAGCGGATTTCGGCGGCGGTGCGGGCGGCTCGTTCTTTGACGACTTTGTAAATATGTTCAACGGTCAGGGCAAAGAGTCGGGCGGCGCAAGCAGCGGCGGCGATATTTCCCTTAACGTAACGCTTACGTTCGAAGAAGCGGCGTTCGGCGTGGCAAAAGATATTACGGTAAATCGTTTCGAGCCTTGCTCGGCATGTCGCGGAACGGGTGCAAAGGGCGGCACGCAGTATGTAAAATGTAACAACTGCGGCGGCACGGGTAAAGTAAGATTTGCTCAGGAAACGCCTTTCGGTCGCGTTGTAAGCATGAAAGCCTGTAACGTATGCGGCGGCACGGGCAGAATAATCAAAGAGCTTTGTACGTCTTGCGGCGGCAGGGGGCTTTTAAGAAAAAACACCACACTTCGCATAACTTTCCCCGCAGGCATAGAGCCTAACCAGATAATGACTGTTCCGGGCGAGGGCGAGCGTAGCAGAAACGGCACGAAGTCGGGAAATCTTGTGCTTATGATAAACGTGATGCCGCATAAGTTTTTTAAGCGTAAAGGACTCGATTTGGCGATAGAAGTTCCCATATCGTTTACACAGGCACTTTTGGGTGACAAAATTTACGTTCCCACGCTTAAAGGAGCAAAGGTGGCGTTTCCGTTACCCGAGGGCACGCAAAGCGGCACTACCTTCAAGCTTAAAGGACACGGTATCGAAAACGCAAAAAAAGGCATTGCGGGAGATTTATTGGTAAGCATAGATATCGAGCTTCCCAAAAATCTCACCAAAGACCAGAAAAACAAAATCAAGGAATTGCATGAGTCGCTCAGACCCGAGCAATACGACAAGGCAAAAGAGTTTTACAAACCCAAACAGTAAAATTGCGAAAGTTCCCGAACTTTGGGAACTTTTTGTTATACGGCATAAGGAAAAAATATGAAGTATTATCAAGCAACCGTTACCACGACAAGCGAATTTGCCGATACTCTTTCGGTAATTTTAATGGATTTCGGCAGTGACGGAGTTGCGGTGAACGATTATGAAGACGTTAAAGCGGTTTTAAACGCGCACACGTGGGATTACGCCGACGAGTCGCTGTTAGACGCACGCTCGTCCGATGTATACGTGAGCGGATATTATCCCGAAGATTACGATTTTTCCGCACTCACCGAAAAACTCAACGACCTTAAAAAACTCGATGGCATACTTGCGGGTTCTTTGGAACTCGACTTAAAGAAAATCGATTCGGCGGATTACGAAAACGAGTGGAAAAAGTATTACAGACCTATCGAACTGAGTAAAATAGTCATCGTTCCGAAATGGCTTAGCTACAAAGGCGCAAAGTTACCCGTGTTTATCGACCCCGGCATGGCATTCGGTACGGGAAGTCACGAAACCACAAAACTTTGTTTAAAGCTTATCGAGCATGCGGGCGTTGCGGGTAAAAACTGCGCCGACATAGGTTGCGGAAGCGGAATTTTGGGTGCGGCAATGTTAAGGCTCGGCGCGAAAAAATGCTATATGGCAGATACCGACATGCAGGCGGTTGAGGCGGCAAAACAGAACTGCGGGCTTAACGGAGTGTCGGATTGCGCCGAAATCGTGTGCGGCACGCTCGACGGCGGGCGTAAAAACGAATTTTCGGTTGTCGTGGCAAACATAACCGCCGATGTGCTGATTGCGCTTGAAAAAGATATATGCGAAGTTACCGAAAGCGGCGGAACACTGATACTCAGCGGCATTATTCATTCGCGTGCCGACGACGTAATTTCGGCATACGGCAAACATTTTAAGCTTATATCGGCAGAACGCGACGGCGAATGGCAAGGACTTCTTTGGAAAAAGGCGTGATTCGAACATGGAACTGAGAAGATTTTTCGTAGATAAAATAACGGATACGCCTTGTCTTACGGGTGAAGAACACAAGCACTTGTCGGTGGTTTTGCGCGGAAAAGTAGGCGAAAAAGTAGTGCTATGTTGCGGCGACGGGTACGACTATATATGTGCCGTAAAAGAAATAACGCGCAACGAAACAGTGCTTACGCTTATAGGGAAACAGGAGAATCAAGGCGAGCCGAACATAGAAGTTACGCTGTTTATGTCGATAATGAAGGGCGATAAAAACGATTTGGTCGTGCAAAAGGCAACCGAACTCGGCGCGTCTCACATTTTTCCCATGCTTACAAAATACGTGCAGGCTTTCGAGAGGAACATAAAAACCGAACGGCTTAATAAGATAGCCGCAGAGGCGGCAAAACAGTGCGGGAGAAGCGTGCTTACGAGAGTTCACGACTGCATAAATATAAAAGAACTTCCGGACATGCTCGAAAAATTCGATTTAATCGTATTTCCGTATGAAAAAGCGGAAAAGGTTTCGCTTAAAAAGTTTCTGACTGAAAATAAGAGTGTTGATATAAAAAAGATAGCGATTGTCATAGGCTCGGAGGGAGGATTTGCCGAAGAAGAAGTATCGCTTTTGCAAAATGAGGGCGTAACGCCCGTTACTCTCGGTAAACGGATAATGCGTGCCGAAACGGCGAATATTGCCGTGCTGTCGTCGGTAATGTATGAGTTGGAGCAATGGCAATGAAGGCTGTGGTATTTTCACTCGGTTGCAAAGTAAATCAGTGCGAAGGGCAGTCTATGATTGCCGAATTGTCGAAAAGCGGAATAGAGGCAACCGACAAGCTCGTGTCAGCCGATTTCTATATTATAAACACATGTTCGGTTACGGGCGAAGCCGACCGTAAATCACGTCAGGCGGTTTCGCGCGTGCTTAAACTTAACGGTAATGCGGATATTTATATTTGCGGGTGCAGCAGTCAGAACAATCCGCATGCTTTTTCCGATAAGCCTAACGTACGGCTTGTTATGGGAACAAGCAAACGCGGCATCATAGAAAAAATACTTGCCGACAGGAAATTGCCGTGTCATGCGGGCGAAAGCATTGTAAACGCGCCGCCCTCGGTATTCGAGGAATCGGAATTGCCCGAGCATACCAAAACGCGCAGTTACATAAAAATTCAGGACGGATGCAATAATTTTTGCTCGTATTGTATAATTCCGTACGTTCGTGGGCGCAGTCGTAGCAGAGGAATAGAAAACATATTGCGCGAGGCGCAACAAGCGGCTCTGGTTACAAAAGAAATAATCTTAACGGGCATAAACGTGTCGGCGTACGGAGTCGACGCGGGGAGCGACTTATGTTCGCTCGTATCGGCACTCGGCGCGGTACCCGTGCGAAAGCGGTTCAGCTCTTTGGAATGTACCGTAATATCAGACGAACTTCTGTCGGCAATGGCGGAAAACGGATTTTGCGACCATTTCCACCTGTCTTTGCAGAGCGGTAGTGCAAGCGTTCTCAAACGCATGAACAGAAAGTATACGCCCGAGTTCTTTTTGTCGCAGACCGAAAGAATCCGCAAAGTGTTTCCGCATGCCGGCATAACTACCGACGTGATAACGGGATTCGGCGGTGAGACCGAATCGGAATTTGCCGAGACCGTCGAGTTTGCAAAAGCCGTTCGTTTTTCGGATATGCATGTGTTTCCGTACAGCGAGCGCAAAGGCACAAAGGCATGCGATATGCCGCAGATAGATAAAGCCGAGCGTCAGTTGCGTGCGTTAAAGCTGATAGATATTGCAAAGGAAA
>CAMUAL010000042.1 GCA_947086925.1 uncultured Clostridia bacterium | reverse complement strand
CACAGACCGCTTGGCGAGCTCGACGGACTTTCGCCGCATACGTTTTTTCACAATATCGACGAGCCCGATTTGATAAAGCTCATGGTTTCGTCGTGCGACGGCGAACAGAATCCGAGTTCGTTGCTACTCGACAGAATCGCCGAACTTCCCAAATGCGGCGACGGACTCAGGGATGTTATACGCACGTCGCAGAACGTAAAAGCTCGGGTTATTGCCGTGAATCTTTTAATCGAAATGGGACAAGCTCACCCGTTAGACGTTTACGCCGACCTTATTTGCAACGAAAAAGCCGACGAAGGTCTGCGCGAAACGGGAATAGAAGTTTTGTGCGAGCATGCCGACGAGGTTGCCGACAGGTTGTACAAGCTTATTCCGTCGGCTAATACCGCGCAAAAGGGAATGATAGCCGAAGTGCTTGTAAACGCAAAGCAAGACGACCGCACTTTGCGTCTGCTCGAAGAACTGTTTGCGCAAGGCGACAACATACCGTTTTACGCGGGACTTATGGGCAAGTACGGCGACGAGCGTGCCGCGCAAATGCTGTACCGCGCACTCGACACCTGCAATTACATGGAATACATAGAAATCAAAAACGCAATCGAGCGCATGGGCGGAGTTGTGGACGACGTAAGAGATTTTACCGACGACCCGTACTATCGGGCTATAAAGAATCTGAAATAAAAGATTTCGGCGTTCCGTTAATTCGATAAAACACGGAATCGGTATAAACGCAACAGCCGTTTGGGGAATAATAAGATAATGAGAAAAATCATTACGCTTGAAATGATTCGTTCCAACAACGAATTTCGGAAGCTTATTGCGAGCGCGAACACGAATCTCGAATATATGGGTTACACCGAGCACGGACTGCGGCACGTGGGTTATGTATCCAAAACCACAGCCAATATTTTGACCGAGCTCGGATACGACGAACGCACAATCGAGTTGGGCGCAATAGCTGGTTGGATACACGACATAGGCAACGCAATAAACCGTAAGCACCACGGACTCACGGGTGCGACTCTTGCATACGACGCTCTCAGCCGCATGCACATGGATATAAGCGAAATCGCGATTATAATAGGCGCGATAGGCAATCACGAGGAAGAAAACGGATTGCCCGTCAATCCCATTTCCGCCGCGCTCATAATAGCCGATAAGTCCGACGCGCACCGTAGCCGCGTGCGCAAGGAATCATACGATTATAACGATATTCACGACAGGGTGAATATGGCTATAAAAAAGAATTATCTTGTAGTGGATAAAGAAAAGCGCAAGATTAGACTTGTGATTTTTATGGATTCCATTTCGTCTACCATGGAATACATGCAGATTTATCTTACGAGAATTTTGCTTTGCGAAAAAGCGGCGGAATTTTTGGGTTGCGTGTTCGAGCTTATGATTAACGGAATGATAATCAACCGACAGAAAAAGAACATGCCCGAGCCGCAACTTACCGACGGAGAAAAAGAGGTCAGCGAAGAATAGACTTACGGATAAATTATTAAAAGTTTTCTTGCATACTTTTTTACAAAAGAAGTATGTCATAAAAAAATCCTGCGCGTAATAAAGTATTGTATGCGTAGGATTTTTTCCGTAGCCATGCTTATAGTGGGCACGGTGATAGGTGCAGGTTTTTGTTCGGGGCGTGAAATAGTCTCGTTTTTCGGAAGCGGCGTTTCGGTTGCGGTTGCACCCGTTTGCGGCGTCTGCATGTTTTTTATATGCGTTCTGTTTCTGAGTATAGGCTCGCGCATTAACGAAAAAAGTTTCGATAAAGTAAACGCCGTTTTGCTCGGTAAATTTCATACGGTAGCCGATATTTTTTTGCTTGTAAACAATCTTATCGTGCTGTCGGCAATGATAGCGGGCTTAAACAGCCTTTTAAAGCCCGTTTGTGATTTTCCCGTTTGGGGAATAGCCGCCGCGGCCTTGTGCTGTGTGATTGCGTGCAAAGGCGCAAAAGGCATGCTCGACTGCAACTTTATCGTTGTTCCCGTTATTATAATTTCGCTGATTGCGGTATGCTCGGTTGCGCTCGGAACGGGCATAATGGACACGTCGCTCGGCGTGTTTCGCGCGCGCATTTTTCCCATCGGCATTATATACGTAAGCATGAATATGATGCTTGCATCTACCGTGCTAACAACACTCGGAAAGCTTAGTCGCAAACAGATTTTGTGGGGCAGTTTTCTTGCCGCGTTTTTTCTCACCGTACTGCTCACGCTTATAATAACCGCGCTTAACTGCACGGGAAATTACGACGCCGAAATGCCGATTTTGGAAATCGCCGAAACTTCCGGCAAGTGGCTTTACGTTGTGCTGAGCATAGTTATAGGCATAAGTATTTTCACTACAATGCTTACCGCGAGCGGCGGACTTATAGGGTACATGCACGGCAAAATGGGCGGCAAATTTTTCGATTCCTCTATTGTGGTAATAGCGGGCACTGTGCTGTCGTTTTTGGGCTTTACCCGAGTTGTCACGGTGTTCTATCCCGTAGTGGGAATCTTGGGACTTATATACATAATAATGAGCATTAAATTTTTGACGAATGAAAGATTGCGTGTAAACGGCAAAAAAAGACGTCGCCGTTTGGCAACGCCTTTTCAGTCGTAATAATCATCTCGATTTTTTTACGCGCTTTTCGATTAGTGCGACGGTTAAATACATTAGTGCCGCAAGTATGCAAAGTATAAGCGTGCTTGCCATAACAAGGTCGAGTTTAAATACCTGACCGCCGTAAATTATAAGGTAACCGAGTCCCGCGCTCGATACGAGATATTCGCCCATAATAACGCCTACCCAACTGAGTCCCACGTTTATTTTCAGTACCGATATTAGGTTGGGGAGCGAGGATGGCAGTAAAAGCTTAAAAAGTATCTGAAACTTGTTCGCGCCCATTGCGCGCATTAAAAGAATTTTGTCGGCGTCGCATTCCATAAAACCCGCAAGTACGCTCATAATAGTCACGATTATACATATAAGCACAGTCATGGTTATTATGGCTTTGTAGCCCGCGCCCATCCATATTATGATTACGGGTCCGAGGGCGATTTTGGGAAGCGAGTTCAGTACCACTATATACGGTTCGGCAACGCGGCGAAATGTTTCCGACCACCATAGCAGAATTGCTATGACCGTACCTACTACGGTGGCTATAATAAATCCGCATATACATTCGAGAAGCGTAATGCCTACATGCTTAAACAGGTCTTGTCGAACAAGCGTTTTCAGAACTTTCAGCATGCGAGAGGGGGAACTTGTAAAAAACGGGTCGATTACTCCTGTTTGCGCAAGCAGTTCCCAAAGTCCGAAAAACAGTACAAGCACGGCAATCTGAATAGCGATTATTTTTATTCTTTTCTTTTTTTTGTCGAGCAGATAACGCTCGCGTAGCGTAAGTTCTTTTTTCATGTGCTTACGTCCTTATAAATCACGTCGAACCACCTCGAAAAATCTTTGTCCTCGCGCCTTTTAAGCGGCGTGCCGCTTATGTTCGGCGCGTAGATTTTTTTAACGGTGGCGGGTCGCGCCGAAAGCACTACTATTCGGTCGGCTAAACTGATTGCTTCCGAAATATCGTGCGTAACAAGCACGGCTGTCTTTTGTTCCGATTTTATTATGCGGTGAACGTCGTCGCAAACCGCGAGTCTTGTTTGATAGTCGAGTGCGGAAAACGGCTCGTCGAGCAATAATATTTTGGGGCGGTAGGCAAGAGTGCGTATAAGCGCGGCTCTTTGTCTCATGCCGCCCGAAAGTTGGTTGGGATATGCTTTTTTGAAATCGCCCAAACCGTATTTTTCTATAAGGGCGTTCACGTATTCTATTGTTTCGGGCGTTTTTTGTTTTTGCAGTTCGGGTCCGAGTAATGCGTTTGAAAGTATCGTGCGCCAAGGAAACAGGTGGTCGCGTTGAAGCATATAGCCTATATCGCCTACGGGCTTGTCAATAGGTTTGCCGTCGAGATACACCGTGCCCTTTGTAGGCTTCATAAGTCCCGATATAAGCGTGAGTATTGTCGTTTTTCCGCAACCGCTCGGACCTATTACGGCAACAAATTCGCCTTCTTCGATTGAAATATTAACGTCCTTCAAGGCTTCGGTTTCCGCCTCGTCGGTTTGGTATATAAGCGAAACGTCGTCTATCTTCAGTATTTCCATAGCGACGCCTCGTTTTTAAAGCAGTTCTTCCGACACAAGGCGGGCAATAGTGTTGTCAACCGCCATTGCGTAATCGGCTCTGCCGCTCAGCGAACCCGCGTTTTCCATTATGTCTTGCAAAAGGGTAAACGATTCTTCTTCGAACACGGGCGAGTGACACCATGCGTCTATTGAAAGGTATCTTTCTACGCTCGACGCAATGGCTTCTAAGGAAATGCCGTCGAACGATGCCGCAAGAGCCTTTGCAACCGTCATGGAATCGTTGTCTTTAAGATAGTTGTAACCGCGTACAACCGCGCGCAAAAAGTCGGTAACCGTGTCTTTGTTATCGTCTATATAGCTCTTTTTTGCCGAAAACGACGTGTAAGGAACGTAACCGCTCGCTTCGCCCACGCTTGCAACGATATAACCTTTGCCCGCGGCTTGAAATTCGGAAGCCGTGGGTTCGAACATTGTGCAGTAGTCGCACGAGTTGCTCCCCTCGAACGCGCCTACCATTACGTCGAATTGCACGGTTGTGTCGAAGTTGGGGGTAGAAGTGTCTACTCCGTTCTTATTCAGAACGTATTCGAGCGTCATTGCGGGCATGCCTCCTTTGCGCCCCGCAAGTATGTGCTTACCTTCGGTATCGCTCCACTTAAAGTCGGGCTCGGGATTTTTGGCTACAAGAAAAGAGCCGTCGCGCTGAGTTAATTGCCCGAATATAACGGGGTAGTCGCGCTGACCCTCCACATGGCAGTATACCGTAGCTTCGGGGCCCATTAAGCCTATATCTGCCGATTTGGAGGCGATTGCCGTCATTACGTTGGTTGCGCCGTTGCCGTTGCTGAGCTTAACGGTTATGCCGTAGTCGGTAAAGTAACCGTTGTTTATGGCTACGTACAGCGGTGCGTAAAATATACTGTGCGTAACCTCGCTGAGTCTTATCACTTTTTTGTCACTGTTTCCGCAACCGAGCAGGGGTAAGCACATAAGTAGTCCGCCCAACACAGTTGCAATCACTCTTTTCACGTTTTTCATTGTTTTGTTTTTCTCCTTTTTTTCAATGCCGTTAAAGCATTTATATCCCATACTATGCGCCCGAAACAAAAAACGTGTAGTCGTAGCGTGCATTTCGGTTAAGTTTTCAATGACTGCGCGGTCGGGTTGTCAATACCCGACATTGCACGGTTGGCGGGATTTGAGCCGTATGCCGTTTAGCATGTTATCAATCACACAAAATACGTAAGCGACCCAATACAACCCAAGCGGCTTTTTTTAAATGTCACGCTAAAAACTTGATTTAACGCCGTGATTATGCTATACTTAATCGGATTAAGGAGCAGATATATGAATAAATCTTACGAGCCGAAAAGTTTTGAAGACGCAATATACGCGAATTGGGAAAAGAAAAAGTACTTTTCCGCAAAGCCGAATAAAAACAAAAAGCCTTTTACGATAGTAATTCCGCCTCCCAACATAACGGGACAGTTGCACATAGGTCACGCGCTTGACGACACCATACAAGACGCAATAATCCGCTATAAACGCATGCGCGGGTACGAAACGCTATGGCTTCCCGGAACCGACCACGCGGCACTCGCCACCGAAGTAAAGGTTATAGAAACTTTACGTGCCGAAGGACTGAGCAAAGAGGGGTTGGGACGCGAAAAGTTTTTACAGCGCGTATACGATTGGAAGGATAAGTACGGCGGCAGAATAGTGCAACAGCTCAAAAAAATGGGCTTTTCCTGCGATTGGGACAGGCTTGCTTTTACAATGGACGAGCAGTGCAGTCGTGCCGTGCGCGAAGTTTTCGTTAATCTTTATAACAAAGGGCTTATTTACCGCGGCAAACGCATAACAAATTGGTGCCCGTGTTGCAAGACGGCTATTTCCGACGTAGAAGTCGAATACGAGCAGGCGCAGTCGCACCTTTGGCACATACGCTATAAAATAGACGGCGAGGACGGGTACATAACGGTAGCCACGACACGCCCCGAAACCATGCTCGGCGACACTGCGGTTGCTGTGAATCCCGCCGATAAACGCTATGCGGGCGTTGTGGGCAAAAACCTTATACTTCCGCTTTGCGGGCGCAAGATTCCCGTTATAGCCGATAAATACGTAGAAAGCGATTTCGGGACGGGCGCGGTTAAAATCACTCCCGCTCACGACCCCAACGACTTCGAGGTGGGGCAACGTCATAATTTGGAAGTAATCAAGGTTATGAACGACGACGGCACAATGGCGGACAATGCGGGGATTTACAAAGGACTCGACAGGTTTGAGGCGAGAAAGCGCATTGTAGCCGACTTGGAGAGTGCGGGCGCGTTGGTAAAAATCGAAAATCACGACAATAACGTAGGGCATTGCAGTAGGTGCAACGCGGTTATAGAGCCTATGGTTTCGAGTCAGTGGTATGTAAAAATGAAACCGCTTGCGGGGCCTGCGATTAAAGCCGTGAACGACAAAAGCATTAAATTCGTGCCCGAACGGTTCAAAAAGATATATCTGCATTGGATGGAAAACATCCGCGATTGGTGCATAAGCCGTCAGCTTTGGTGGGGGCACAGGATTCCCGCGTTTTACTGCGACAAGTGCGGCGAAATTACAGTGAGCAAAACGGATATTTCCGTTTGCCCGCATTGCGGCGGGAGCGTCAGACAAGACGAGGACGTGCTCGACACCTGGTTCAGTTCGGCACTGTGGCCTTTTTCAACGCTCGGCTATCCCGATAAAACCGAGGACCTGAAATACTTTTATCCCACGAGCGTGCTTGTTACGGCATACGATATAATATTTTTCTGGGTTGCCCGCATGATTTTCTCCGGTCTCGAACATATGGGGGACATTCCTTTCGAAAAGGTGTTGATACACGGTCTTGTGCGCGACGCTCAGGGCAGAAAAATGAGCAAGTCGCTTGGTAACGGCGTAGACCCTTTGGAAATTATAGAAACTCACGGCACCGATTCGCTCAGAATGTCGCTTGTGTGCGGCGTGGCGGCGGGCGGCGATATACGCTTTTCAACCGAAAAGTTAGAGGGCTACCGCAACTTTATGAACAAGCTGTGGAATGCCGCGCGTTTTGTGGTTATGAATTTGGAAAACGCCGACGTTCTTCCTCTCGATAAAGTAAAACTCACTCTTGCGGACAAGTGGATTTTAACAAAGCTCGACGACGTAATCAAAACGTCGGTCAAATATATGGATAAGTACGAGGTGGGACTTTGCGCCGCGTCGCTGTATGACTTTGTTTGGAGCGACTTCTGCGATTGGTATATAGAGCTGAGTAAAACGCGTTTGTACAGCACCGATAAATCCGACCGTTCGGGGGCGGTGAGCGTGCTTGTTTACGTACTGAGAGATATTTTAAAATTATTGCACCCTGTTATTCCGTTTGTTACCGAAGAAATTTACGGGAATCTTCCTTGCAACGACGCCGAAAGCATAATGATAAGCGAATATCCCATTTGCGCTCCGAGATACGTTGCGGCAAAAAAGCAGATGGAAGGAATCAAGGAAATTATCACCCGTATTCGAGCTATACGTGCCGAAATGAAAGTGCCGTCCAATAAGCGCACCGCATTGTTTGCGGTGCCTGCTAAGGGGAACGAAAAGCTTATCAAAGCAGGTGCTGGATATATCGAAAAGCTTGCGGGCGGAAACAGCATAAGTTTTGTAAAACCCGACTCTAAGTGCGCTACCGTTGCTACGCCGTTGGCGGAAGTTTATATTCCTATGGGCGAGCTTGTAGACCCTTCTGCGGAAATAGAAAGACTTAATAAAGATTTGGAATCGTGCGAATCGGAGCTTAACCGCGCGGTAGGCAAGCTTAACAATCAGGGCTTTGTGGCAAAAGCACCCGCAAAGCTCATCGACGAGGAGAAAGCAAAGGTGGAAAAATACACCGAGCTTAAAAAGAAAATTCTTGCCGCAATAGAGGAAATGAAAAATATATAATAGTGTATTTAAGCCTTTTGACGTCAAAAGGCTTGTCGAAAACCGCAAAGGGGAAGACACTTTCTACTGTGTCTTCCCCTTTGAACCCCTTTTCCGCAACGACAAGGGGATACCCATTGACCCCAAGTTTGAGGTTGGAATTCTGCATTATTGTCATTCCGACCGTAGCGGAGAAATCTTAACATTAAAAAATCCCCCGCAATCATGCGAGGGGAGGAATTAAACGGCGGGGGTTATTTTATTTCTTTTCTTCGGGGTGAGCTTTGCGTGCTTTGTAGTCCATAAGCGCGTGAGCAAGTTGGTCGGGGCAGGAGGTGCGCTCGCGGCATATTATGCCGCTCAACTTTTCGATAAGCACGTCAATATCCTGACCTACGGCAAGTTTGGCTATACCTTGAAGATTTCCGCTGCAACCGTTGATAAATTTAACGCTCGTGAGAATATTGTTTTCGTCTACCTCGTAAATTATCTGTCGGCAACATGTTTTTTGCGTTCTGTACGATTCCATATTATAACTCCTTTTTCATATTCAATCTATCAGTTGCTCATGAAGCGAGTAAAAAATCTGAGCGGCTTTTTCTTCCCATTTGTTATAAACGAGTTTTGCTATGTGGCGGTTGGATACGTTAAGCTTTATTTCCAGCATTGTCTGCGCGGGGTCCATTATTTTAAGCTGAACGGTATAGCTGCCGTCGGCGTTTTTGTAATAGTTTCTGAAATATTCCTGCTTGCGCCGAAAACTCATGCGGTTTTCTTTAATATAGTCGGTTATCTCCGCACGGAGCGAGGAGGGGATTCTTGTATAAAAGTGCGATAAACACATTCTGCCGTCGGGCGTAATGCTGAAATAAATTTTGTTCTCGTGAACCGATTGATAAATAAATCCGGTTTCAAGCAGTTGTGCGACCGTTTCTTTGCATTCCATCCACGGAATCCACGAATTAGACGACGAACATATGTTCAAAACGGTATCTTCCATAATGGGAAAATCCATTTTGTCGAAAACGAACAACATGATTAACTTGTTGATAGTCGTATTTCCCGACAGCTCCATGTCCTTTCCCTTTATAAGTCAAAGTATTTTTTGATTAACGCAGTCTAATAAGTATATCACATGTACAAAAAAAAGACAACCGCTTTTCTACATTTTTCGCCTAAAATTTACTCGGAATTTTTCGTCCGTGTCGAAAATTGTATTTTTACCTTTTTTTCACCGATTTTTTATACTATTTATTTGCCTTATTTTTTCATATTTGCTATACTTTAAACATGACAACAAAACGACTTGTAAGAATCAGTTATTTCACCATGCTCACCATAATAGGCGGGCTAATCAGCATCGAATTGCCGTTCGCACCGACAATAAAAATCACGTTTCAAACATTGTTTGTTGCGGCGTCGGGACTTATACTCGGCGGCAAAGACGGTGCGTTTGCGCAAATTGCGTATATGGTTATAGGGCTTATCGGAGTACCCGTTTTTTCCCGCGGAGGAGGTCCGACGTATGTTTTGCAACCGTCGTTCGGCTATATTTTAAGTTTCCCTTTGCAAGCGTTTTTAACGGGCTTTTTGGCAAGTAAATTTAAAACGATAAATTCGCATAAGCTCTTTTTATGTGCGGCAGCCGGAGTGCTTGCATCGTATATTGTGGGTATTTCGTATCAGGTTATGGCTTTGGTTTGCTATTCGTCGCACATGACGTTTGTCGCCGCGATTATGACTGTGCCGAGCGTGCTTTTAATGCTTGTTAAAGAAATTGTGCTTGTTTATGTTCTGTGCCTTGTTTACCCGCGCATTATGACGATGATAGGTAAGCGCAACGAACAAGCCAAACCCTTGCAAGACGAATCGCCCGAACCTCAATCTGCTCCCGAGCCGAGCGACAACGGGGAAGAACCCGATAACGGTAGCGGCGGCGAAGAAAAACCCAAAAAGAATCCCGTACCCGAGCCCGCGGGAATGACAAACAACGAATAGATTTATCCGCCCCGTAGCAAACAAACGCAAAAACCCTCGCTTTACCGTAGTTTCCATAGGGAATTAAGGCAAAAACAAACTAACAACATTCAGACGTGGTAAAAAGCCACGTCTTTTCTATTTTCAGCCGTGTGGTCAAACTATGGCTACTTATAGCCTTGTAAAAATGAATGTATATATTTTTGTATTACGTTTATACTTGAAAAATACTTTTACTTTTGTTATAATAAAGTTGATTATATGGCTTTGAGGTTTGTTTATGGGTACAAACAGCAACTTGCGTAAAGCAAAACAAGAACAAAACGGAGAATTTTACACACAGCTCGAAGATATAGAAAAAGAGTTGTGTCATTATACGCATTACTTTAAAGATAAAACGGTGTTTTGTAACTGCGACGACCCGTACGAAAGTAACTTCTTTTATTACTTTGCAACACGCTTTAACGACTTGGGACTTAAAAAGCTTATATGCACTTGCTACGACGGGTCGCCTATGGCGTATACGCAGTTGTCGTTTTTCAACGGCGACGAGAAAGTAATAGAAAGGCAAGACAGAAAAGCGTATAAAATTATTATAACGGAAGTAAAAGACGAAAACAATGACGGCGCAGTTGATATAGCCGACGTTGAGTATCTTTTGCGCAACAAGAAAAACGCACTTACAAAGCTAAACGGAAACGGCGATTTCCGTTCGGACGAGTGTGTTGCGTTGTTAAAAGAGGCGGATATAATAGTAACAAATCCGCCGTTTGCGCTGTTCCGCGAATACGTAGCGCAACTTGTAGAATATAATAAAAAGTTTTTGATTATAGGCAATACAAATGCGTTGACATATAAAGAAATTTTCAATTTGTTTAAAGAAGATAAAATACGAACGGGTAATTCTAATTTTAACGTGGGTATGTATTTTTATGTACCTGACAATTTTGAAAAATATCATAAAATTATTAACGGCAAAAAAATGGTGCGAGTATCGTCGTCTTGTTGGTTCACCAACTTGCCCGTTAAAAAACATAATGAGAATTTAATTTGTTATAAGCAATATAG
>CAMUAL010000041.1 GCA_947086925.1 uncultured Clostridia bacterium | reverse complement strand
AGCGATTGCTTGAACAATATCCTACACTATACATAGAAAGTTAAATTTCAATTTATCTTTCTAAAAGGTTTGTAGTAAAAAGCTCTCGAACATATCGTTCGAGAGCTTTTGTCCTTGCTTGAAAGTATAACTCTTAATAATTTAGTTTTTTAATTCCCTATGGGAAGCGCGCTTTGTGCGCAGTCTTTTTCGTAATTGTCTTTATGAGCCGATTTAACTTAATTACCGTTATTTACGCTTACAGTCCGAGCATGTCGTGCATGTCGTAAAGTCCCGCTTTTTTGCCCGTAAGCCATTTTGCCGCTTTAAGCGCGCCGTCGGCGAAAATTTTGCGACTTCCCGCCGAGTGCGACAGAGTTACAACTTCGTCCGAGCCGCAAAACGCGATTTCGTGTTCGCCCACGATTGAACCGCCGCGTATTGCGTGAACGCCTATTTCATGCGGCTTGCGCTTGCAGTTTCCTTCTCTGCCGTAAACGTAGTCGGGAGAGTAGGCGAGTCCTTTTTCAACCGAGCGGCAAAGTAGTTTTGCCGTGCCGCTGGGGGCGTCGGCCTTTTGGTTGTGGTGACGTTCGATAATTTCGACGTCGAAATCCTTTAAAATCTCGGCGGCTTTTCCGGCGAGTATCGACAGCGCGTTCACGCCCAAACTCATATTTTCCGATTTGAAAACCGCTACTTTTTCCGCAAGCTTGCGTATTTGTTGTTCGTCGCTTGCTCTGTAACCGGTTGTAGACAGCACGCACGGGCAGTTGTATTTTTTGCACAGAGAGATTATCTCACCGAGCGTTTCGGGGCGTGAGAAGTCGATTACGGCGTCTACGGGTACGTTTACGTCGGCGGCGCGCGTAAAAGTGGGGTAAAGCGGCGAACTTACCTTATCGAGTCCGCCCGAAACGGTAACGCCGAGTTCGGGCGCACGTTCGCACAGTACGCGACCCATTTTTCCGTTTATTCCCACAATAAATATATTCATAAAATAACCTCGTTTATTTATGTATTATTCCGAGCTTTTGCATTTCGGCTTTAAGTAGCTCGGTGTGTTCGGGTTCGAGCTCGGTTAAGGGGAGTCGGGGTGCGCCCGCGTTAATTCCCATAAGATTGAGTGCCTTTTTGCACGGAATGGGATTAACCTCGATAAACAGCTTTTTAACAAACGGGTTAATATCGAATCCGAGCTTTGCCGCTTCCGAATATTTGTTTTCAAAGCAAAGGCTTGTGATTTTGCTCATTGTGTCGGGAATCACGTTTGCCGCAACGCTTATAACGCCCTTGGCTCCTATGCTCATTGCGGGAACGGTAAGACTGTCGTCGCCGCTGTACCAATCCATTTTGCCGTGAATCAGCCGGGCAACTTCGAGCATTTGGTCAATGTCGCCGCTTGCCTCTTTAATGCCCTTTACATTTTTAAGCTCGCACAGTTTAAGCACCGTTTGCGGGCTTAGGTTAAAGCCCGTGCGGGTGGGCACGTTGTAAACGATTATGGGAATATTAACCGCGTCGCTTATTGCTTTGTAATGTAAGTATGCGCCGCCCTGCGTGCATTTGTTGTAATAGGGGGTTACAACAAGTAAGCCGTCTACGCCCAGTTCCTCGCACCTGCGCGAAAACGCCACCGCCTCTGCCGTGTTGTTTGCGCCGCTACCCGCATATACGGGAATTTTGCCGTTTGCTTTTTTTACGCAAGCCGAAATAACGCTTTCACGCTCGGCTTTCGTCATGGTGCTCGGCTCGCCCGTAGTGCCGCACGCAAACAATGCGCTCACTCCGCCTTTTATTACGTGGGTGAGCAGTTCGTCGAGTGCCTCGAAATTTACGTTGCCGTTTTTGTCAAAAGGCGTAACAAGCGCTACGCCGCAGCCTTTGAATAAAGACATGCTTTTTTCCGCTCCTTATCGTTTTATTTATCGGATATAATATATTCCAAAATCTGAACGGCGTTCGTAGCCGCACCTTTGCGGATGTTGTCGGCTACAACCCAAAGGTTTACGCCGCTACTAACGCTGTCGTCAAGACGGATTCGTCCCACAAACACTTCGTCGCGGTTTTCGAGTTCGCGCGGAGTGGGGTAAACGCCTTTAAGAGTATCGTCCATAACAACCACGCCGGGGGCGTTAAGTAGTGCGTTGCGCACTTTTTCGAGCGTTACGGGTGATTTAAATTCCACGTTAATGCTTTCGCTGTGACCGTAGTAAACGGGAACGCGCACCGTAGTTGCGGTTATTTTAAGGCTGTCGTCGCCTATAATCTTGCGCGTTTCTTTTATCATTTTTTCTTCTTCTTTTGTGTAGCCGTTATCCAAAAATACGTCTATGTGCGGAATCACGTTTCCGAAAATGGGCAAGGGGAATTTTTTGGGAGCTTCGCCGTTTACCCCGTTTTTAAGGTCGTTATAGCCGCCGAGTCCCGCTCCCGACACCGCCTGATACGTAGAGTAAACAATGCGCTTAATGCCGAACGCCTTGTGAAGCGGATTAAGCGCAACAACCGCCTGAATGGTCGAGCAGTTGGGGTTTGCGATAATTCCGTGATTTTTTGCTATGTCTTGCGGGTTTACTTCGGGCACTACGAGCGGAACGGAAGGGTCCATACGCCACTGACTCGAATTGTCGATAACCACCGCGCCGCACTCTGCAAACATGGGCGCGAACTCTTTGCTTACCGACGCTCCCGCCGAGAAAAGAGCGTAATCGATTTTGCGCGCGCGCACGTTTTCTTTTGTCAGCTCTACAACCGTGTAATCGTGTCCGCACCACGTTATTTTTCCGCCGGCACTGTGCTTTGATGCAAAGGGGATAAGCTCGGCTACGGGAATCTTGCGCTCGGCTAAAACTTCGAGCATTTTTCTTCCTACCATGCCCGTTGCGCCTACAACCGCTACATTGTATTTTTTCATTGTAAACCTACCTGTAAATTTATTTTAATATGATTGCCGCAACAAAAACAAAAGGCGGCACATAACCGCCGCCGTAAAAATCAATCGGATTCGGTTAATGTACTCCGTTGCCGCGCGCGGCTTAACGACAGTTGCGGAGTATTAACTTCCGCACCCAACGGCACTGCGCAAATTGCCGAGCACAACACCGTTTCGGCGTAGATGCCCTTTCGTCGGGTTCGTTCGGCTTACGCATATTGCCCGACTAATAATGCTCTACGCTCCTCATTAACAAAAGTATAATAACACACCTATGCCGCGCTTGTCAATCGATTACCGTATAAAACAACGGCGAAGAACGTACATTCCATAGCAACATACTTAGGGGGCAGAGGAAGTTAAAAGCGGACGAGATGTTTTTGGCGGAGCGATTTTTTCTTGACATTTTAAGGTGCTTGGGTTATTCTATTCGTACCCATATAGCCTATAAATATAATTAAATCGGAGTATTTTCGGTCTTTAAGTTCAAGTACGAACATACTGCAAAATTCGCAAGCAAAGGGGTAATTATGAAAAGAAAATTTTTAATCGCCGCAATATCTTTTATATGCGTTATAACTTGTGCGTTTGTGTCGGTTGCATGCGGCGATAACGGCAAGCAGACGCCCGAGCATGCGCATGAGTGGTCGCAGAATTGGGCGTATGACGAAACGCACCATTGGCACAACTGCACGGCTCCTGATTGCTCGGCTACCGACACTTCGCAAAAAGACGGCTATGCCGAACACGATTTTTCAAACGGCAACTGCATATGCGGACAAAAACCGAATGCTACGGAAGGATTGCGATATGAGTTGAATCCCGACGCCCAAAGCTATACCGTAACGGGAATGATGTTGGTTGCGGAAACCGATATTATTATACCGTCGGAATACGAAGGTAAGCCCGTAACAATTATCGGTGATTTTGCGTTTTATTATTGCCTTAACTTAGAAAGCATTACAATACCGAGTAGCGTAACGAGTATCGGCGATTTTGCGTTTTATAATTGCCGTAGCTTAAAAGGCGTGTATATAACGGATATAGAGGCATGGTGCAAAGTTTCGTTTGGCGGCAATCATACCAATCCGCTGTATTATGCAAAAAATTTATACCTAAACAATACGCTTGTAACCGACTTGATAATTCCGAATAGTATAACGAGTATCGGTGATTTTGCGTTTATTGGTTGCATAAGCTTAACAAGCGTAACAATACACGATAGCGTGACAAGTATCGGGGAGGATGCGTTTTATGGTTGCCTTAGCTTAAAAGGCGTGTATATAACCGATATGAAGGCATGGTGCAAAATTTCGTTTGGCGGCTATAATACCAATCCGCTGTATTATGCAAAAAATTTATACCTAAACAATACGCTTGTAACCGACTTGGTAATTCCCGAAAGCGTAACGATTATCGGTGATTATGCGTTTTATAATTGCAGTAGCTTAACAAGCGTAACAATACCGAATAGCGTAACAAGTATCGGACGTTATGCGTTCCGTTATTGCGAAAGTTTAAAAGGCGTTTATATAACGGATATAGAGGCATGGTGCAAAATTTCTCTTGATGGCAATTCGGCCAATCCGCTGTATTATTCGGCAAATTTATACCTAAACAATGTGCTTGTAACCGACTTGGTAATTCCGAATAGCGTAACAAGTATCGGTAATGATGCGTTTAATGGTTGCAAAAGCTTAACAAGCGTAACAATACCGAATAGCGTAACAATTATCGGTAATTATGCGTTTATGGGTTGCAGTGGCTTAACAAGCATAACAATACCGAATAGCGTAACAAGTATCGGTAATGATGCGTTTAATGGTTGCAAAAGCTTAACAAGCGTAACAATACCGAATAGCGTAACAATTATCGGTAATTATGCGTTCAATGGTTGCAGTGGCTTAACAAGCATAACAATACCGAATAGCGTAACAAGTATCGGACGTTATGCGTTTAATGGTTGCAGTGGTCTTGAAAAAGTTTACTATAACGGCACTGCCGAAGATTGGGCAAACATAAGTATCGACTCGAATAATACATCCATCACGGATGCCACGCGTTACTTTTATTCCGTAACCGAGCCTGTCGAAGAAGGCAATTATTGGCATTACGATAACGGCGGCAATGTTGCAGAGTGGTAAAAAATCATATTTATTCCATTATTTGACATTTACATGCAATTATGATATAATTAAAATGTAGCGTATGACCGTCAGAGCATTACGGAATCGAAATTTACCGATATGATAGATAACGGTTATTTTGGTGAATTTGATTATAGAACATTGAATGTTAGTATGATGAAGCCGCCTATAAATTTTGAAACGGCTTTTTTTATATAAACGGAGGTGCGTTGAATGAAAAAGTTGCCTAATTATTTGCCTCTTATATTTGCCGCTGTGATGATTTGTTTCGGCATGTCGGCATGTTCTTCGCCGCTCGAAAAACTTTCCGCGCCGAGCGGCTTTGCTTTAAGCGGAAAAACGGTGATGTGGGAAGCGGTTGAAAACGCCGTCGGCTATGCGGTGGCGTTTAAAAACAATGAAACGGAGACGATTGAGCCGCGCTTTACGCTTCCCGACGGTTTGGAAGCGGGCTACTATACCGTTGAAGTATTGGCAATAGGCGATTACGAATCCTGCGAAGATTCCGACTGGACTGCATTTTCTTTTACGCTCGAAAAGCAGCCCGAGCAGGGCTACGATTCCGACGGTTTTTTCTTTACCCTTCTTTCCGACGGGAGCGGATATGAAGTCGGGCGCGGTAATGCAAACCTTACGGGAACGGTCGCTATCCCCGCCTATTTCAACGGATTGCCCGTTAAAAAGATTGCCGACGGGTTTTTTTATTTTGGAGCAGGCGATCCGAGTACGGGGAGCTTATGCAATGTACTCACGACGGAGATAAAACTTCCCGATACCGTAACGGAAATCGGGAGATTCGCCTTTGCCTGCATTATAAAGTTGGAAGAAATTACCATTCCCGACACCGTAACGGAAATCGGATTCATGGCTTTTTGGGGTTGCATGATGCTAAAACACGTAACGCTTCCAAGCAGATTGAAAGTTATCCCGCCGGGA
Source organism: uncultured Clostridia bacterium (assembly GCA_947086925.1). GTDB lineage: Bacteria > Bacillota > Clostridia > Christensenellales > Pumilibacteraceae > Pumilibacter. The sequence continues at coordinate 5,801 of CAMUAL010000041.1, read as the reverse complement.
TGTTTCCAAGACTGCGCTCTGTCTGAAATTTCTTTTCCCGACGGCTTGGAGGAGATTGGCGAGATGGCTTTCAGAGCTACATATTATCCCTCGGGACACATAAAGCGGTCTGACCAAAGCTTTACGAAGATAGATGTTCCGGACTCCGTAAAAAAGATTGGGAATAGCGCGTTCAGCGGCTGTTTAAAATTAAAAGAGATTAACCTGCCCGACGAGCTTGAACGCATGGGGCGGAACGTATTTTATGAAACGGCATGGTTAGAGGCTCTGCCCGACGGACTTGTAACGCTCGAAGGCGTTCTTTGCGGATATAAGGGCGACATAGAGGAAGGCGCGAAAATAAGCATACCGCACGGAATAAAGTATATTGCGAGCGGTGCTTTTTCCAACGAAAAGAATCTTGCGGAAATTGTAATTCCGAACGGGGTGAAATTCATAGGGGAAAGTATTTTCAGCGCATGCGAATCTTTGAAAAAGATTGAACTGCCAGCCGATTTAACCGTGATACCGTATCGCACGTTTTACTCTTGCAAAAGTCTCGTTCATATCGATATTCCGAGCGGCGTTACGGAGATTGGGGAGAATGCATTCACCTTTTGTTCGGCACTCAAAGAAATTGTTCTTCCCGCCTCGCTGAATAACCTCGGAAAACTTCCGTTTAATAGTTGCGACGCTCTTTCGAAGATATATTACGAGGGCACGCAAACGGCTTGGAACGCTTTAAAAGAGCAGAATAACGTAACCGCTGAACAAGCGTTTTCTAACGCGGCAATCTATTATTATTCCGTCGCCGAGCCTGCCGAAGAAGGCAATTATTGGCATTACGATAACGGCGGCAACATTGCAGAGTGGTAAAGCTATTTAAAATAAATTATAAGTGCCTTGCGTTTGCGCGTTAGGCACTTTTTTAATTTTTGTAATTATTTTATTTTGTCGCTTGTTTTGATTGAAAAAAAACTCAATATGGTTTATAATCTTACTATGGGAAATATCGACTACCTTGTTCGTATGCGCAGGGAACTGCATAAAATGCCCGAGCTTAGCGAACAAGAATTTAAAACAAGCGACTTTATTGCTTCGCAACTTAAAGGCATGGGGCATAAGTTTAAGCGGCTTCATACCGGCATTGTATGCGACGTTGCGGGCGCGGATAAGTCGCGCACGGTTGCACTGCGTGCCGATATCGACGCGCTTCCCATAACCGAGAAATCCGACTGCCCGTTTAAGGCGGAGGGTAGCGCAATGCACGCATGCGGGCACGACGGTCACACCGCAATGCTACTAACCGTTGCAAAAGAATTAGCCGAGCGTAAGCCGAAAAACAACGTGCGTCTTATATTTCAGTTCGGCGAAGAAGGCGACGGCGGCGCGGAAAAAATGATAAACATGGGCGCGATAGACGGCGTTGACGAAATATTCGCGTTTCATATGTGCCCCGAGCTTATTAAAGGCAGTGTTGCCTCTACCGACGGCGCAATGTTTGCGGGAACTGTGGAGTTTGACGTTGAGTTTACGGGCGTAAGTTGCCATTGCGCAAACGCGAGCGACGGACACGACGCGCTCGGCGCGGCGGCATACTTTTACGCAAAGGCGCAGAACCTGACTTACGATTGCAAGAATAACACCGTGTTTCACATAGGAAAGTTATGCGGAGGCACGGCGCGAAACGTGGTTGCCGCAAACGCGGAGGCTTACTGCACTTTAAGATACTACGACGCCGAAACAATGGACAAACTTATGATGCGGTTAGAGAGCTACTTGGTGGAGTGCGACAACATATTCGGCACCGACCATCGCCTTACCGTTAAAGCGGTTTACCCGCCGCTTGTAAATAATCCCGCGTCGCTCAATAAAGTGCGCGCGGTTACAAAGGTACTCGATTGCGAACCTCGCTTTACCGCCGAGGACTTTGCGTTTTATCTGCAAAAGATTTCGGGGTGCATGCTGTGGCTCGGCTGTCGCGACGGCGAACACGCTTTTCCGCTTCACAGCGAATCGTTCGGATTTAACGAAGACGCGCTTATTACGGGCGTCGAACTTTACGAAAAACTGATATTTTAAGAGGATACTGCATTGGCTCAAAAAAAGGGACTCATTTACAGGCTTACAATGGGCAAAGACAATTTGCCCGACTTTACCCCCGATAAACTTCCGGGGACAAGGTTTCAGTTGTTTAAAGACGTGTTTTTCAATCGCTTCGGTGCGATTGTCAAAATCAATCTTTTAACGCTTTTGTTTTGCTTGCCCGCTATTGCGTGGTTTGTAATAATGCAAATGGTTAAAACGGGCGACAGCGTGTTTTTGCCGTACTCGGGCAATATAGGCGTTGGCACGGGACTGCCCGTAACAAATGTTGTGGCAATGGGTCAGCAACGGCAGTTTCAGCTTAACATACAAATGTATCTTATTATGATTCCTTGCATTATGGTGGCGGGAATCGGGCTTAGCGGCGCGTTTTACGTTATGCGTCGGCTTGTGTGGGGCGAAGGTACAAGCGTAGCTGGGCATTTCTTCCGCGGAATAAAAATGAACTTCGCGCCGTTTTTGTGGTCGTCGCTGTTTGCGGGGATTTCGCTGTTTCTCGTTATGGCGAACATAGGCATTTACAATAACATGACCGAAATCCATTTGGCGTGGCGCATTATCGGTATTGCCGTTTCGTTTCTGCAATTCATACTTATTTTAAGTATGCTTATTTTCATGACGACTCAGGCGGTGACGTATAAGCTTAAAGTGTGGCCGCTTGTAAAAAACAGCTTTTTATTTGCAATCTCGCTTCTTCCCACAAACATAATAATACTTTTGTTGAGCTCGATACCCGTATTACTGCTTATACTTTTGCCGAGCTTTTTATCGGTGTTTGCGTTTCTTATATTCGCGCTTATGGGATTCTCGTTTATTATGCTTGTTTGGACGGTATACGCGCATTGGGCATACGACAAATACATTAACGACCGCGTAGAGGGTGCGGTTAAAAACCGCGGCATGTACAAAAAGACCGAGGCAGACGAAAAGGCTGCGGCGGAGCGCGACCGCAAGAATAAGAACATACGTTTCAACAATCCCAAAAAGCGTCCCAAAAAGATTACGAGCATAGACGAGGGCGAAACCTTTACGCCGCTTCCCACAAGTTTCTCGCGTGCCGACTTACTTAGGTTGGAGGAAGAAAAAGAAGCGGTTAAGCGCAGTATCGACGCCGAGTATGAAGATGTAGACGACGGCACGGACGGCGAAAGTACCGCGCCCGAGAACACCGACGGCAACGGTAACGGATAAAATGTATACTGCGCTGTCGGAAGTTTACGATTTGTTTTACGGCAACGATTCCGCCGCCCGAGCCGACTATTACCGCAAGTTTTTGCCGCAGTCGGGCGAAGGAATAGACATAGGTTGCGGAACGGGTGCGCTCACTCTCGAATTTTATAAGCGCGGCTACAAAATGCTCGGCGAAGATTCAAGCATGCAAATGCTAAATAAGGCGACCGAGCGGGCGGTGAAAAACGGCGCGGATATAAAGTTTGTGTGTGCGGGCGCGGAAAACCCGCTGTATACTCATAAGCTCGATTTTGCGATTGCGGCAAACGACGTATTCAATTACGTTAATAATATCGGCAAAGCGTTTAAAGCGATTTACGGCTTGCTTAAAGACGGCGGAGTTTTCGCGTTTGACATAAGCAGCGAATATAAGCTTAAAAACGTGCTTGCCGGCAATACTTTTTCCGAAACGGAGCAGGACACTACTTACATTTGGAAAAATTATTTAAAGTCGAACAAGCTTATTATCGATTTTACGGTATTTATGCCGCACGGCGAATCATATATAAAATCATGCGAAACTCAGGTTCAGCACGTGCGCAAAACCGAGGACATAATATCCGCACTGAGGGCGGCGGGATTCAAAAATGTTAAAGCTTACGGATTTTACAAGCTTGCAAAGCCGAAGCCCGACGCATTGCGCATAGCCTTTGCGGCAACCAAATAACGATTTATAAACGGAGCAGAATAATTGGGTACAATCGTCAAATTCAAACCTAATATAGATTACTATTATACGCGCGGACTCAATGAGTATGAGAGCGACAATTTTATCGATGCGTTAAAAAGCTACCGCGAGGCATACAGACTTGCCGAGAATTGTGCAAGCGACGATTTCCGCACCATTTTGGAAGTGGAAATGGCTTGCTGTTACCGCAACTTGAACTTATTGCGCGAAACTCAGCTTATGTATTACAAGTCGCTTACGGGCAATCCCAACCCCGACGCCGCGTTCGACAGCGTTTTGGGACTAATCGACTTGTTCGGAACTCACGGCAACGACGAGGCTCTTAAATATTACATGGAAGTTGCGGCAAAAAAAGGATTCAGCCGCGAACTCGATTATATCGACACGGCCGCGCAGTTTTTCTCGCAGTGCGATTACAAGGTAGAACCTTCTCCCGACCGCAATATGTATGAGTTGGGCAAAAAACTGCTTGAAACGGGTCAGTTCGATTTTTCCCGTCAGATACTCGAAGTGATTCCGCCCGACAGTTCGGCGTACGGCGAAGCATGCGTTAAGCTTGCATCGCTTTGCAACGATAACGGCGAACATGAAAAAGCGCTCGAATATGCCGAGATTGCCGAAAAGCTCTGCCCATCGACGGAAAACAAAGTAAACACCGTTTTGGCTTTGCACGGCTTAAAACGCACGGCTGAGTTCGAAGAAGCTCTCGAAGATTTGGCTTCGGTCGAAGCCGACGACGTTGTGAGTCTTGTGCATATAATCCGCGTAATGGCAATAATAGGCAGTACCGAAAACGTAATAAAATTCGGAAGCCGTTTGTCGAGAATATCGCCGCAGAAAGCACCCATGCTATGCTACGCCGTTGCGCTTTCAAACAGCGGCGAACTGCGCGAGGCAAGAAAAGTTATGGTAACTTTGCAGGCGTTGTACCCTTACGACGCGGGGGTGAGAGTGTTCTCGCGTCTTATAAGCAATCTTACCGAAAAGTCGGATTTTTCGCTTTTGTGCGAATTGCCCGAAGATACCGAATCGGAGATTTTATCGACTTTAAACGCGGTGCTATCGGAGTGCGACAACAACAAAGTCAAGCTTAAAGCGCGCTTGCGCGACCCCGATTTACACACGGGTGTTTTAATGGTGTTTCAGCTCGGAAGCGATAATTCCAAGCGGTTGCTGTGCGATTTGGTTGCGGACATTCCGTTTTTCGAACGCTATATGCGCGACTGTCTTATGGACCCGTGCTATCCCGATTCGGACAAACGCATAATTCTGCCCGTTGCAATAAAAAAGTTCAAAAAGCGTCCCGTGTACCTTACCTGCCGCGATATATGCCGCCCGCTTAAAGGCGCGCCTCCCGCTAAAACGAGCGGTAAGTGGCGCGACGTGTACAGCTTGGCTTACAGCGCAATCGCTCTGTTCGGCACTCAGGACTACGAAAAGCAATTCGATTGCGTTTTCGGTCAGCTTAAAGATGCGCTCGATTACGAAAGCGGAATCGACGAAATCGCCGCGGCGGCGGTGCTTGTGAATCGTCTTAACGTAATAAGCGTTTTGTCGGGCGACGAGTGTTGCATAGAGTTGTTCGGCGCGGATAAAGAAAAATACTTCAAATACAAAGCTCTTTTGCAATCCAAACGCAATAAAAACAACAAAGACAAAGAATAAGGCGGAGTACGAAAATGTTTGATTTTGACAAGAATTTCGAAGAATACGTAATGCGTTGGTACGACGAGCATCGCGACGAAACGGAGAATGCCGACGCGCTCGAAGATAAAATGCCCGAGCTTTACGAGCAGTG
>CAMUAL010000040.1 GCA_947086925.1 uncultured Clostridia bacterium | reverse complement strand
AACAAGATTTAACTTTTAATTAAGCGTGAAAATTCGTTTTAAGTTACTACCGCTCCACCATACTCGACAGAGTTTGAACAAATATGTGTTCAAACTCTTTTTTTATATTATTTATGCTTTTTATGTAATCAATTTACAACGAAACAAAATCTTACGTATTATGCACTTGCGTAAATCTCTTGTTTATGATACAATGCCGTTATTAAATATAAAGGAGTGCATATGATAAAAACACTTAGTTTGATTAAGGATAATTGTCCGCAAAACCATTCTTGCCCTGCCGTTAAAGTGTGCCCCGTCGGCGCGCTGTCGCAAAACGGATTCGACGCTCCCATAATAAATCACGATAAATGCGTAAGATGCGGTAAATGTTCCGATTTCTGCCCGAAAAAAGCGCTTGTTTTAAAATAATACCATAATAAATAACAGCGAGAAACATATTCGTAAAAAGCAAGGGGAACGCGTTGACAAGCGAAGGATTTGCCGATTTTATATACGAGAACGACATAAAAGAGTTTTACGTCGCCGGTGCCGACGCAGTTGCTTGCGTAAAATCCACTTGTTATAATATGGCAAAAAACGGATACAAGGTTCACGTTTTGTCCGATTGCATTACAAGTTACGATAAAAAGAAAATCCCCGAAATGTTAGACTACTATGAGCGCAACGGTTGCTTCGTCGAATCGCTGAGTCTGTAAACCGCATTAAAATTCGTTTACAAGGCGGCGGTATTCGCTTTTGAGTTTTTCCACTGCGGAATCCCATGTTTTGTATAAGTCGCGGTTTGCGCCCGTGCGGACTTTTTCGTACAGCTCGTCGTCGGACAAAATGTTTTCGATTTCGGCGGCGTACTGTTCGGGCGTGGCGGGCGCGATAAACCCGTTTATTCCGTGAGTTACGTTCGACGCCGTAACCGCGCCGTTTAAAAACAGGGTGGGAGTGCTTTGCGACGCCGCTTCGTTTTGCACGAGCGAACTTGCGTCGTACATAGAGGGGAAAAGAAACAGCTTTGCCCTGCAAAACAATGTTTTTATCTGCTCGCGGTCGGAAATCTTTCCCAAAAACATGACGTTTTCGTCAAGCCCCGATTGAACAGTATGCGCTTTTAGCGCGGGCATGTCTTTGCCGTCGCCCACAAAAAGCATTTTGAAGTTTTTGTTATGTAACTTTGCAAGAGCGTCGATTACAAAGAACACGTTTTTAAGCTTTGTGATTCGCCCGACGAATATAAATACGGGCATATCTTCGGGCAGATTATACCGTTCGTTTACGCTCCTTATTGCCTCGGCGCGGTTTTGAACGGGGAGCATGTCGGTGCCGTTTTCGAGTACGAGCGGCAGATGGCTTGCGCCGTACCGCAAAAACACTTGCGAAACGGCGGGACTTACGCCGTAAAATTCGTCGCACTTATTGAAAACCTTCATGATTTTTTTAAGCATCAGTTTGGTTAAAAATTTGCTGTGAGTGGCTCGGTAAAAATCCTGTTCGAACTGCGAGTGCATTGTTGCAATAGCGGGTATTCCGTGTTTTTTCGCGTACTTAACTCCCATAGACCCCACCATAAACGGCGAGTGTATATGCACTATATCCAAACCGCAGTTTTTAAGTTCTTTTTTGAATTTGCCGTCGAGCGCGGGCATAGGCAGACTGTAATCGAGAATAAAAGAGCGTATGCTTTTACAGCGCACCGTTTTGTACGGAAAATCATCGACGTACTTTTTGCCGTGTTTGGGAACAAACACCGTTACGTCGAATTCGGGGTCGGCGGCAAGACGGATTGCGTAATTATGCACAACATTTATAACGCCGTCAACCATTGGAAAATATGTATCGAGAAATAAACCTACTTTTATCATATATGTTTTTTTACGGCGCAAATTATTTGCGCATTTTTTTATCCGCTTTGTTTTTGATATTCTTTTTTATAATATCGTAAACCGTTATCCCGAGCCCTATAATTATATAAATATAGAAAACAAATAACCGCCATGTAAGTACCGACCAAATGAGTGCCGAGCCTGCCGCAACCGAAAACGCAAGCGCACCCATGCCTTCCATTACGCCCGAGTTACCTGGGGTTGGTATGAACGACACTCCGAAAACGGCAAACACGTTTAAAGACATAATCGAAAGTGCCAAGCCGTCGACGGGGCAGGAAAACGCCTTCATAATAAAATACGGTATCGAAAAAGTCAGCGCGGACTCGCAAAAACAGACAATCAGTAAAGCAATGAACTTTACGGGGCTTTTCGCCATATGAGCGAACGCGCTTTTAAAGTCGCTGACGATTTTGGTTGCGCGCTTTGTGGTTTTGTCTATATCTTTTACGATTTTTATTTTGTAGCCGAGTTTAACCGTGAAAACGGTGATTTTAAGCATAAGCTTAGGCACTATAAGAAAAAGCAGAACAAACGCGGGAACGATTAAATTAACGCCTATACCTATCCAACCCGCTATTTTCAAAAGGTTACCGCCGCTTACTCCGTTTAAAACGCCTTTTACGCTACCCGCAATCATAAGCGCGGCGCCTAAGATTATCCAACACATTATGCTGAAAATGTACCGTATAAGAACCATGGCGGACGAATTGCCGCCGCTTATTCCTTTGGTGTTGAGATAATATATCTGCATGGGTTGTCCGCCCGTTGCAAACGGCGTAACCGCGTCGTAATATTTGCCGATAAAATTCGTCTTTGCCGATGTGAGTACGTGGAATTTACCCGTCACCGTTTTGGATATTATGCAGAATTTGGCGGTGTCGAGAATCATTATAAACAACACTGCCGCTATAAGCACAACGCAAAAAATCGGACTTGCTCCGCGCAGAATATCGAAAAGCGACGTTCCCGCAGTCGGCTCGATTTCGTTTACAATGCCGAACAGCGACCATATGCCGAGCGCGATAACGGCTATTAAAAAAATATTGCGCAGTATTCTAATGCCGCGCTTCTTTTTAGGCGGAGCGGAAACCGCATCGGTGTTTGGCGATTCGGCTTCACTCGCATTTTCGGCGGAGCTTTCCGCGTTATTTTCGGTTGAGTTTTCGGCGTCGCCGTCGGCGATATTCTCGGATTCGACTTCGGGCGTATTTTCGTCGGGGATTGCGTTTTCGGGCGTACTTTCAAGGCTTACGGAATTGCTTTCCGTCTGCCCGTTATCGTTTTGTGCGAGGGAATCGGCATTTAAGGTTTCTTCCGATTGTCCGCACTCGCAATTATCGGTTATGGTTTGTATGTCCTTTTCTTCCAAAAATTCACCCTATATAAATATCGGAAATAAAAGCGCGATGCGCAAATTATTCCACTTTCAGACCCCAACACCGTGCTTTTTTGGCAAGCTCGGCGTCAAAATAGTTCCAAAGACCTTGCACGCGCTGATTTTCTTCCAACTGAGGTCCGGCTTCGAGTTTGGTTATGTTGTATTTGCAGATTCCCTCTAAGCAGTGGTTTATTATTACGGCGGGGATTCCGCGATGCTGATGCTCGGGAAGTACGGCTATGCTGAGCAAGTCGGCGGTTTTGGGGTGCTTCATTGCGCGCAGATAGGGAATAAGTCCGAACGGTATAATATGTCCTCTGCCTTTCTGCATAACTTCTTTCATAGACGGTATGCAGTATCCGTAGGCGACTACTTTGCCGTCTTTTAAAACCACGGCAGCAAGCTCGGGAATAAGCACTTGCAAAAGCGTTTTTGCTTCGCGTACTTTCTGTTTTTCGTTTAGCGGACTCGTGCCGTATAAATCGGCAAACGCTTTATCCAAAACGTCCAAAGCCTCGACTACGTATTCGCGCAGTCGCTTTTTGTCGTGCTTACAATAGTATGCCACGTCTAAAATTTCGTAACCGTATCTTTTCAGTACCGCGTCGCTCAGTTTTTTCCAACGCTCGGGCGGAGTTGCGGGCGGAGTGATTATATAGCAGTTCCAATCCACTACCTTATATGCGCCCAACTTTTGCATGTGTTCCACGTAATACGGATAGTTGTAAATCTCTATGTAGTTGCTGTCTTTGTCGAATCCGTCTATAAGCATGCCTTCTTCGTTAAGGTCGGAAAAACTCATCGGACCGATTATTTCGGTCATGCCGAGCTCTTTTGCCCACGCAAAAAGTTTATCGAACAAAGCCTTTGTAACTTCGAAATCGTCTATAACGTCAAAGCGGGTAAAACGGAGCTGTCTGTATCCGAACTTCTCGTTTACTCCGCGGTGCCATATGCCCGCAATGCGCCCCGCGATTTTTTTATCCTTATATGCCAAAAACATTTTACAGTCGGCAAAACGGAAGGCGTCGTTAATCTTCGGGTCAAACTCGGCAAATTCGTCGGAGTAAAGGTTGCAGCACGCGTGCGGATTGTCTTTGTATAAATCTATAATGAATTTAAAGAATTTCTTTTTGTCTTTTCTCGATGAAATTTCTTTTACAGTAATCATTTTTTCGTATATCTTGCTATTTTTCGCGGTAGGGATTCATGTGCGAACGAACTTATGCTTTCACACATCTGTCACAATAATTATAATCTTTAAACGGCGCAATGTCAACCGTCGCAAGGCTATTTGCATTCCGACTTTCACGCGTGGCGCGATTGGTCGGTTTGATAAACGGTTTATTTTCGTCAATCGATAGGTTAAATTCTTTTGTGCGGATTATGCGAAAGACTGCCGTTTTTACGTTACGCGCTTATTATAACACGGTTTGTGTATTTTGGCAATAAAATAAAATGCGCGAATGATTAAAATATAATTAAAGAAAAAATCAAAAATTTTTTACGGATTTTACCAACAAAAACGCTATTTCGGTTGTTGTATATAGTGAAAGGGCAAAAAGCTCGAAAATACATGTGCCTACAAGGAGGGCAATAAAGTGAAAAAAAGACATCTTATTTTAAGTTTGTGCATGGCGGCGGTTATGGCGGCTACGCTTTGCGCCTGCGGAAATTCCGGCGGGCGCGCGCTTGCTACGGCAAACGACATTTACGCCATGGGCGCGGTTTCAACCGTTAAGCTTTTGGGCAGTAACCTTAGCTCGGACGCAATGCGTACGCTTACGGAGGCAAGCGTGGCGGCTACTGCGGATTCGTCGGTTACGGCGGGAACGGGCGACGACGGAGTAAAGAATCAGATAGACAAATTCAACGAATATTTTGCCGCACTCGACAGTTTCTTGGGAGAGGACGTGGTAACTTCGGTTTCGCAGACTAACACCGACGCGGAATATGCCGAATACGAAACAAAGCTCACCATTACGGGTAAGGATATAGACGGCAAAACGGTTGCTTACACAATGTATTTTACGGAAACTTTCGTATCGGAAGAATACGACCACGACGAAACAAAGAGCGAGTACAGATTGCAGGGCGTGCTCGTTTACGGCGAACAGGCATATAACCTTACGGGAAAGCGCAGTGAAGAAACAGAGCGTTCCGAGTCGGAAAACGAAATAAAAATCCGTGCGTATATCGACGATAATACTTACGTTGAAATGGAGCACGAATATTCGGTGGAAAACAACGAAACCGAAACGGAATACGTATACAGCCTTTACCGCGACGGAATACTTGTAGAAAAAACGGAAGTCGAATTCGAAACCGAGCGCAAGGGAAGCAAGCAAGAAACCGAGTACAGCATAGAGTTCGTGCAGGGCGGCGCAAAGGGCAAATATAAGGTAGAGCGCGTAGAAAAGAACGGTGAAGTGCGCATGAGAGTAACCTACAATCTCGACGGCAAGAAAGGTGAATTTACTATCCGCGAGAGATTGTCGGCAAACGGCGAAAAGCAGTACGAATACACATTCTCGGATAAAAGCACAAAACTCTGCAAAGCGTAATAAGCGATAGTAAACGGTGCGCTCAATCGGGCGCACCGTTTGACAATCGGCGGTAATCGCGCTATAATTATATTAATGTATTTATAGCGGGTAATGTATGAATTTAGACAAACTGATGAGAAAACTTATAAACGGAGATAAAACCGTGTTCGAGGAAATATATTCTTCAACGCGGAAATCCGTGTATTATGTTGCCTTATCGATATTGCGCGACAAAGCTTTGGCGGAGGACGCAATGCAGTCGGCTTATCTCGGCGTTTTGCGCAACTGCGGCAAGTACACGGCGGGAACAAACGCGGCGGCGTGGATAGTGCGCATAGCCAAAAACGAGGCTCTCAACATAAAGAAATCGCGTGCAAGAACGGAGTACGTAGACGAGAGCGAAAACCCCGCAATGTTCGGAACGGCAGAGGTGAGCGATTACGGACTTTTGGTCGATTTGGCTCGAAGAATACTGTCCGAAGACGAGTTTACTATTCTTATGCTTGTAACATCGGGCGGATATAAGCGGAGAGAAGTAGCGGCAATGCTCGAAATGCCCGTGCCTACGGTAACATGGAAGTATAACAACGCGCTAAGCAAAATGCGCGTTGAGCTCGGCGGAAAATAAGGTGAATAAATGAAAAATCGCGATATTGAAAAACAGTTGAAAAAGGACGCCGTCCCCGATATATACGATAAAATTCTGCTTTCGGCGCAAGCCGAGGGGCTTATGCCCGCGCAGTCGGAAACAGTAGAAAAAAAAGCAACGGGCGCGCCCGCAAAAACGCGTCGTAATCTGTTTGCGTCGCTTTCGGCGGCTTTCGTTGCGGTTGCGGTTTGTCTTGCAATCGTGTTGCCGCTCGTGCTCGGAGGAGGAGTCGCATCTGCGCCCGTGTCGCTCTCGGTCAACGACGTTTACGCGATAGGCGCGGTTTCCACGGCGCGACTTCTCGGCGACGATATTTCGGTAAATGCGGTAAGCGCGCTTGCCGCGGCGGCGGAGTTCGCCGACGAAACTGCCGAAAATCAATCCGACGTAAAAAATCAGATAAGTAAATTCAACGAGTATTTCAGCGCGCTCGACAGCTTTTTCGGCGACGACATAGTTACCACCGTTGCAACCGAAAACACCGATAATGATTATGCTCGATATAAAATCAAGCTTTCGATAAGCGGAAAAAACTTTAACGGAGCGTCGGTTAATTACGTTATGTATTACAACGAAACAAAAAGCGCGCAACACGGACATCACGACGATGACGACGAAGAACTGTACACTATGGAAGGCGTTATGCTTATAGACGGAGTAGAGCATTATCTCGAAGGCGAGCGCACAGTCGAAACGGATAGCGACGAAGTGGAAAACGAACTTAAAATACGCGCCTATGCCGACCTTAGCGACAAAACCTCTTATATTCAGATGGAGCAGGAATATTCGGCGGAGCAAAACGAAACCGAAACGGAGTACGTTTTCGACGTATACAAAAACGGCAAGCTAATCGAGCAAACCGCGGTAGAATTCGAAACGGAGCGTAAGGGCGGCAAGGAAGAAACCGAGTACAGTCTTGAATTTCGCCAAGGAAATTACAAGGGCAAATACAAAATAGAGCGCGAAACCAAGAACGGCATTTCCAAAATAAAGGTCAAGTACGATATAGACGGCGACAAAGGAGAATTTACGGTAAACGAAAAGACGCCGGGCAAGTATTCTTATACTTTTGCCGACGGCACTACTCTTACAATTTGATATTTCGTCACACACCGATTTATTGCGTGTTTTATTCCGTCGGCAAAATGCCGACGGAATTTATATTTTTTGTCGTGAGCAACGCGGAAAAAATTATTCGCGCACGCCTTTTATATGTATGCCGCGTATTCGCTCGAACGAGTATGTGGAAAGCGGACGGTCGTATGCGTCGTACGAGTGCGCCGCAACAAGTATTTCACCCCTGTTGAATCCTACTATTACGGGCGTATGGTAAAAGTCGCCCGTTGCGTGTCCTAATTGCACAACGTCGCCCACTTCGAGCTCGTCAATCGGGACTTCTTCGGCGTAAGGACCTACGCTTAAATTGTTTACTAAAAAATTATACAGATACTCCACGCCCGTCCATGAAGCGGTTCTGTCGGCAGACGACAGATAATACCAGCCGAACGTCGGGGTGAAATTCATTACGCCCGCGCCCGCAAAAATGCACTGCGAGGCAAAGTTGGTGCAGTCGCCGCCTATGCCCGAAAAGTCGTAAAATTCTGGATTGCGCGAATAAGCCCATTTTTTTGCATACTGAACAGCCGCCGTGCGGTTATACGAAATTTCTCTCATAATTATAATTTATGAGAAAAAGCGACGGTTGGTTATAAAAAAACAGCCCGTTTACGTGCAAACGGTTGACGGGGGGGGGACTTATTATATAATGTTTGTAGTTTTAAACGGCATTATATACATTTTTTTGTATTCGCCGAAAAATCCGTCGAAAAGAAACGTGCGAAAACGGGGAATGCGCAAAATGCCGCTTAAAGATATAAAAAGGAGGAAATCATAGGTATGAAAAAATCTAAATTCGGCGTGATTGCGGCACTTTTTTGCGCGATTCTGTGTGCGGCGACGCTCATTGCCTGCGGCGGAGGAAAAACACCCGATAAACCCGCCCAGCCCGATAACACTACGCATACGCACAATTATGTGGCAAACGTAGTTGCGCCCAAATGCGCCGCCGAGGGTTACACCGAGTACAAATGTTCTTGCGGCGCAAAATACACGGACAACTTCACCGCGGCATTGGGGCACGACATATCGGGCAACGCTTGCAAAACGTGCGAGGCGCAAGCAACCGAGGGCTTAACGTACGAGTCGGTTACGGGCGGTTATGCCGTTACTGGAATAGGCACGGCGAACACCGAGGACTTGATTATTCCCGCAACCTACGGCGGCGGCAAGGTAGTGGAGATTGCCGACAAGGCGTTTATGTACAACAAAACGATAAAGTACGTTACGCTCTCGGAGTCGGTAAAAAAGATAGGCGAGCAAGCGTTTTTCGGTTGCGACGCATTAAAAGGCATTAAGCTTACCGCCGTTGAAGAATTGGGGCAGCTGTCGCTTTGCGCAAAGCAGATAACGCATATAGAACTGCCCGATACGCTTAAAACAATCGGCGCAAGCGTATTCAGTTCGCTGAAAATGGACGAGATATATATTCCCGCGTCGGTCGAAAGCATGGCAGGCGGTGTTTTTTCCGGTTGCGACTTAGAGAAGATAACGGTAGACCCCGCAAATACTCATTACCGTTCGGTAGATAACTGCGTTATAGGACCCGTAACCGACAACGACGGCACGAGAACGGTGCTTTTGTTCGGTTGCAAAAACAGCCGTATTCCCGACGACGGCTCGTTTAGCGAGATTTATGCGAGGGCGTTTTCGGGGGTTGTGGGACTCGACGAGCTTGTAATTCCCGACAGCATTGTTACCATAGGCGTAAATGTTTTTAAGGATTCGGATATGCGCAGTCTTAAAATCGGCAAAGGACTCGAAAACATAAGTTACGGAGTGTTTATGGGGTGCGACAATCTTGTTTCGATAACGGTTGACCCCGAGAATCCCAAGTACGCCGCAGTAAACAACTGCCTTATAGATAAAGCAAGAAAAGCGGTTGTGCTCGGTTGCAAGGCAAGCGTTATTCCCACCGATTCGGAAATCGTAACCGCGATTGCGGCGTACGCTTTTCGCGAGTGTCCGGTGCCCGAAAACTTTGTTATTCCGTCTAATATAACTTCGATAGGCAGTCTTGCGTTTGCTTACAGCAATCTTAAAAGCATTACGATTTACGGCACTCTTACAATGGCAGGTTCGACAAACGGCGGCGGCGCGTTCCAAAGCTGTACCGCGCTTAAAAACGTAACTTTTGAGTCCGGCGTTACGTCGATTCCCGCCAAAATGTTTTCAAATTCGGGTATAGAACATATAAATCTTTCCGAAACGATTACCGAGATAGGGGAATCGGCGTTTAGTTTAAGCGCGCTTACCGAAATTACTATTCCGAGCCAAGTTACGGTTATTCCGAACCATGCGTTCGATACATGCACGGCTTTAACGCAAGTTGTTATTCCGAGCGGAGTAACGACGATAGGCGAATACGCGTTTGCAAACTGCTACAATCTTGTAAAAGTTACGCTCGGCGCAAACGTATCCGAGATTGAAAGATACGCCTTTGACAACTGTTATAAGCTTACCGAGCTTATAAATCTTTCCGACCTTGACATAACCAAAAGCACAACGAGCGCGCCTACTGTTCTCGGGAATATCGGATATTCGGTTGCAAACACCGAGTTTAACAAAAATCCCGTATTCTTCGAAGGCGAAATTTATACGTCCGAGAGTTATACGAGTAAGCTCGATTTTGACGACGGATTCGTGTTTTACGATAACGACGGCTCGTGGGAGTTATACGCATGTAATTTAATAGGCGACATTACTTTGCCCGCAAGCTACAAAGGTCGGGATTACGACGTTGCAACGGGTGCGTTTGTTCGGTCGTCGGTTACTGGAATTACAATAAACGGCGGCGTAAAAACGCTTAAACAGCAGTCGTTGTTTTATAGCAGAAGCCTCGAATCCGTGGAACTTAACGGAGTAAGCTCGATAGAAGCCTATGCGTTTATGCAGTGCAACACGCTTAAAAACATTACGGTTAATGATTGCAACAGTATTGCGGCTTACGCGATTTACTACTGCGACGCTTTGGAAGAAATCAATTTGCATAATGTAAAAAACATAGGGCAGTGCGCGTTTATACCGGGGACAAGTTACAGTGCGGGCACAACCGAAACGCTTAAAAAACTTACCGTAACGGGTTCGTGCGATGTTATAAGCGGTTGGGCTTTCTGTAATTTCGTGAGTCGCGATATAACCGTTATACTTTCGGCTGACATTAAAAAGATAGAGAACTATGCGTTTTATAACTGCGGATTCGATAGAGTCTACTTTACCGGGACGCGCGGACAGTGGCAAAACATGGATATAGAATACGCCGACGATGCAAATGCGGAGTGGAATGCGCTCAACACCTCGGAAGTGTACTGTTACAGCGAAACAAAACCCTCGGAGGAGGGTAACTATTGGCGCTACGGTTCCGACAAAGTGACGCCCGTGCCTTGGAATTAAACATATAAAAAAATTACCGAAAAAAGTCGAAGCAACTTTATGAAAACGCTTGACGGGGGGGGGAAGTATTATATAATGTCCTTATTAAAAAAAGGAGGACTTTTCGGTAATGAAAAAGTTGGTAAAAGTGTTCGGATTGTTGGCAGTGGTAATCTGCATGGGTGCAACTCTCGTTGCGTGCGGCGGCATAACCGGTACATACAAAGGGACGTACTCGGAAACCGCAATGGGCGTTACTTATTCCACCGAAATGACGCTTCAACTTAAAAGCGGCGACAAATTCACAATGACCGCGAAAATTTCGATGGGCAGCGAGTCAAGCGAAAACAGCGTTGACGGAACGTACAGCGTAGACGGCGAAAAGCTTACGCTCAAGGTAGACGGCAACGACATAGAAGCCACCATAAAGGACGGCGTAATCACGCTCGATTACGAAGGCATTACATTTGAACTTAAAAAGTAAATAAAATCCAACAAAAAGCAAAACAAAAACACCCCATAAGGGTGTTTTTGTTTTGGTAGCGGTAGTTGGATTCGAACCAACGACCAATCGGGTATGAACCGAGTACTCTAGCCAGCTGAGCTATACCGCCACACAGCTTAACTATTATATCAAACTTAAACGGAATTTGCAACTCTTTTGTATCACTTTCGTTAAAATTTAAAACCTTTTTGCGGCGCACGGCATAGTATGAATACAGAGAGGTATCTTCGAAACAAAGGAGTGACTAAAAATGTTCAGATTCAATTTCGGATGTAACAGGTGCGGTTGCAACCAAAACGGAAACGACTGCGGTTGCGAACCCGAGCCTATGCCGCCTTGTCCCGAACCTGCCCCCGCTTGCTGTGTGGGGCCCACGGGACCCCGCGGTCCTATGGGACCCATGGGACCTATGGGATTCCCCGGAGCTATGGGACCTACGGGACCTCAGGGTGTACAGGGCTTACAAGGTGTTCCGGGCGCAGTGGGACCTATGGGACCCACCGGACCTATGGGTCCTGCGGGAGCGACGGGTGCAACGGGAGCCACAGGCGCAACGGGAGCCACGGGTGCAACGGGACCTACCGGACCTGCGGGTCCTGCGGGAGCGACGGGAGCCACGGGCGCGACAGGCGCAA
>CAMUAL010000039.1 GCA_947086925.1 uncultured Clostridia bacterium | reverse complement strand
AAAACGAAACTCACAACCATCCCACCGAAATAGAGCCGTTCGGCGGCGCGGCAACGTGCCTCGGCGGAGCTATACGCGACCCGCTTTCGGGACGTGTGTACGTTTATCAGGCAATGCGCGTAACGGGCGCGGCGGACATAACCGAGCCTTACGAAAAGACGCTTAAAGGCAAACTCCCTCAGCGCGTCATTTCCAAAACGGCGGCGGCGGGATTCAGCAGTTACGGCAATCAAATAGGACTCGCAACGGGCGGCGTGCACGAAGTTTACCATTCGGGATATGTGGCAAAGCGGCTCGAAACCGGCTTTGTAGTGGGCGCGGCGCCCGCCGAAAACGTGGTGCGTTCGGTACCCGAAAAAGGGGACATAGTATTACTTATAGGAGGAGCTACCGGGCGCGACGGTTGCGGCGGAGCAACCGGTTCGAGCAAGGCGCACACCTCAAAAAGCCTCGATACTTGCGGCGCGGAGGTGCAGAAGGGCAATCCGCTTACCGAGCGAAAAATTCAGCGACTTTTCAGAAATGCGGAAGTAACGCGACTTATCAAGCGTTGCAACGACTTCGGCGCGGGCGGCGTTTCGGTGGCGATAGGCGAACTGAGCCCCGGACTCGATATAGATTTAGACGCCGTGCCCAAAAAGTATTTCGGGCTCAACGCGACCGAACTTGCGATAAGCGAAAGTCAGGAGCGCATGGCGGTTGTCGTAAAGGCAGGCGACTGCAAAAAAATGATTGAACTGTGCGCCGCCGAAAACTTATCGGCAACGCGCGTGGCAACCGTGACCGACCTCAGCCGCATGCGCATGTATTACAACAAAAACTTGGTTGTGGATTTGCCGCGTAAATTCCTTGACAGCAACGGCGTGCGTCAACACACCGATGCGGTAATTAAAGAGGATAAGGTTAAATTCTTCGACACCTTGAATAAAGAAATCGAATCGGCTGTAAAAAAAGGCGACATGCAAGAAGCGGTTGTAAACACGCTTTCACAGCTTAACGTGTGCTCGCAAAAAGGACTCGGCGAAACATTCGATTCCACGATAGGCGCGGGCACGGTTATTATGCCTTTCGGAGGAAAGTATCAGCTTACGCCTTCGATAGCAATGGCGGCGCTTTTGCCCGCAAGCGGAATTACCGACACCGCAACGGTGTGCGCTTACGGATTCAATCCGAACCTTATGAGCGAATCGCCGTTTACGGGTGCGGTTTACTCGGTGCTTCTCAGCGCAATAAAAGCGGTTTGCGCAGGCGCGCCGCTCGGAAGCATACGTCTTACTTTGCAGGAATTTTTCGAACGCATGAATGCCGACCCGTCCCGTTGGGGCAAACCCGCGGCGGCACTTTTGGGTGCGCTTACGGCTCAGCTCGGACTCGGACTCGGCGCAATAGGCGGTAAGGATTCCATGAGCGGAAGCTTTGAAAAAATCGACGTTCCTCCCACGCTTATTTCGTTCGCACTCGGCGTAACAAAGGCGCAGTACGTAATCGACAACGTGCTTTCTGGCGGCGAAAAGCTGTATCGCTTAGCAATCAAGCGCGACGGATTCGGCATGCCGGATTTTGCGAACACGGTGGAACTGTTAAAACTTCTCGGAGGCGAAATAGCGCGCGGGCGCGTGAAATTCGCTAGCGTAGTGGAAGAAGGCGGAGCGGCGGCGGCTGTAATAAAGAGCGCGCTCGGCAACAAACTCGGCTTTGCATTTAATTGCAAAGACGTGCGCGAACTGTTTTTGCCGAAGCTCGGCGATATAATAGTTGCGCTTTCGAGTCCCGACGATTTTGTGGGTTACAACCCAGAATTTATAGGCGAAACCGCCGACGGCGCATTTACCTTTAACGGCGGCGCGGCAGTGTCGGTAGACGACGCGGTAAAAGCGTTTACGGGCACATTCGAATCGGTGTATCCCACAACCGCGAAAGCGGAAGGGAACGCGGAAAACCTCTCGTTTACGGGAAAAGGCGCGGCGACTCCTGCGAAAAAGAAGAAAAACGTAAAAGTATTCATACCCGTTTTCCCCGGTACGAACTGCGAATACGACACCGCAAAGCGGTTTAATCTTGCGGGTGCCGAACCGGTTATACGCGTTATACGCAACCGCACTCCCGAGGAACTTACCGAGTCGCTCGACGAAGTGGCTAAGTGCATAGCTAAGTGTCAGCTTATGGCGTTCCCCGGCGGATTCTCTGGCGGCGACGAACCGGACGGAAGCGGAAAGTTTATAGTAGCCGCGTTCCGAAACGGAAAAATCGCCGACGCAATCGACGAGCTTTTGTATAAGCGCGACGGTCTTATATTGGGAATATGCAACGGGTTTCAGGCACTCGTCAAACTCGGACTTCTGCCCGACGGAAAAATCCGCGAATTAGACGAAAATTCTCCCACGCTCACTTTCAACAACATAGCGCGCCACGTTTCAACGGTGGTAAACGTGAGAGTTGCAAGCACTCTTTCGCCTTGGCTCGGCGCGGTGAAAACGGGCGACGTTTACAAGGTTGCGGTAAGTCACGGCGAAGGTAAATTCATTGCGCCCGAAGATAAAATCCGCGAGCTTATCGCAAACGGTCAGATTGCTACTCAGTATTGCGACGATTGCGGCAACGCGACAATGGCGAGTCCGTTTAACCCCAACGGTTCGGTTATGGCTATCGAGGGAATAACGAGCCGCGACGGACGCATATTCGGAAAAATGGGCCATAGCGAACGCATAGGTGAAAATCTTATGAAAAACGTACCCGGACTGTCGGATATGCATATATTCGAAAGCGGCGTGAAATATTTCAAATAACGGTTAAATCACGGTATTAAAACGGCGGTTGCGGTTTAATAAAAGCCTAACTGCCGAATAATAAAGCAGGACGTAAACAAAATGCTTATCGGCGCAAACGGAATAATAATTACCATACAGCCGTATGTGTTGCCCGTACTCGTGGGTGCGGTCTGTTTGTGCGTGGGCGCGGTGCTTATACTTGCTACGGTGCGACAGATTAAGCGGCAGGTTAAGCTTTACAATTCGATAACGCTTGTCGAGCTGAAAAACTTCAAGTGGCACTATTTTATATTTATATTCATAATTGCGTTTTTCGTGTTTTATATTATAACGCAAATGGCAGACCCGAAAGCTCCCGAAGCCGTGCTTATGGCGGAGGTGATGAAAATGTCGCGTTGGCAGACGAATATTGTTCTCGGCGCGGTTCTCGGGCTTATGCTTTGCACCGAATTTTTTCTGATAGTGCTTGCGCGCAGTAAAAGCGCGGTAGTCGATAGGGGAGTATATTCGGGCATGCGTTATCTCGATTGGTATCACGTGCACGACTATATAATAGACGAGGAGCGCGGGCACGTAATTCTCACTTCCGACAAGCATACGTTTTACACTCTAAGGGGAACGACGCCTCCGCTGAAAGTGGCAAAAAACGATATACCCAAATTAAAGTTCATACTCAATAAAAACAAAAACAAATTTTCGGGGATGTAGACCATGCAGGATAACAACAAAAAAGCTCGGGCAAGAATCCGCGAGCTGAGAAAAAAAGTCGACTCTCCGCACCTTGTGTGCGATGCCGAAGATTTATTGCCGTACGCATGGCGCACTCCGCCCGTGGTAGACGGCAGAAAATGCAGTAAGGTTTTAAAACAAATGGCAGAGGCGGAAGAAGAACGCCTTCGCCCGCTCGCACCGAAAAAATAACAGAATAAAAACAATCAAACGGCGACCCGCTTTTCGGCAGTGAAAAGCGGGTTATTCGATTATGAATTTTCCCGCCCAAACGTCGGAGCCGCCGAAGTTGTATCCGCAGTCGGAGGTTACGGCGTCGGAAGTTGCGGCAAATATGATTCCGCTTGCGCCCGCGTAAATTTTTGCGGCGGCGGGGTGCGAGGCTTTAAGCGAATAAACCTCGCTTTTTTCTTTGCCTATCGCGACAATTTTTATATTGTTTTCGCACAGTCCCACTATAAACGCCGCGTTGCCGTTGCTGCCGAAGTCCGCTATTTCGTAAGCGTCGAAGTCAAGACTTCCCACAGGCATGCCGCTCTCGGAAATCTGAAAGATTTTTTCGCCGGAGTATGCGTAGATTCCGTCTGCATAAAACAGAGATTTTTTGTTGCCGTTAGGCGTTTCCGTTAAAAATTTCACGTCGTTTTTAACGAGCGAATCGGTAACGGTCAACAGCTCGCAGTTTCCGTCGCGGTCGCATACTGCGGCATATCCGCCGCTTATCGGCACAAAACCCGTGGGGGTATATTTATAGCCTAAGCTTATATCGGTGTACGCGGGCGCGTTCACAAGGTCGAATCGTATAAGCGAAAGATAGCCGTAATCCTGATATTCGGCGTTGGCGGCAAGCATATATCCGTTGCCGTAGGGGAGCATTTCAATAAGGTGCAATCCGTAGGTGTGAGTAAAAAGTCTTTCGCGCTCCAAACTTAATCCCACAGTATAAACGTGCATGAGAAGCGAGGTTTTGTTTACAGTATCGACCGATTCGGCAAACAGAAAATAGCGGTTGTCGTATATGTAAAGACCGCATGCCGTAAGAGCGGTTGCGGGACTCATTTCCGCCTTTGCCGTAAGCACGAGTTCGCGGGTAATAAGATAAATGCCCGCAACACTGCCTTCGTTGCCCGCGACGGCAAATCCGTCGGCAGTGGGCACTGCTTTTGCTATCGTAAAATCGAATACGGTAAATTCCAAAGTACTGCCCGCAAGCGAAAGCCTTGCGCCGAATCCGTGCAAACCGTTTCCGCTCACTCCCGCAAAATCCAAATCCGACGAACTTGTGTTGCCGAATATGTAAATTTCGTTGTTAAGATTAAACACCGCAACGGGCTGTTCGTTTCCGCTTCCGCCGAGGTTGATTTCCCACGACAGATTTTCGTTCGCGCTAACTCTCGCTTTGCGCTGAATAGAATGAACGTACGGTGTGTCCGCCGCCGTTCCGCTGACGGACGACACGCGGTTCGAAACAGTGTACGCCACGCCGCACAGCAGTATGAATATTACCGCCGAAAGAATCATAACAGTTTGAATTTGCCGTTTATTAAGAATCGTTTTCATGAGGTAAGTATATCACCGCGTGCATTTTAATTGTACACGCCCGCAATATTAGTCACTATTTTGCTTTTTTACCGCTTTTAGTGTTTTTTTATCTATAAATCACAGAAAGTATCACAAAAACGAGTTGAGCAATTCTGCGATTTTGCGCGTGCCGTCGGGGCAGGGAGCTTTATTCATGGCTTCGATAAGCGCGCCGCGCTTGCGTATAAGCGCGGTGGTCTGCGAAACCAAAGTTCCGCACGTAAGTTCGTCTTGATTCAGAACTTCCACCGTTCCGAGCGACTTGTAATACGCCGCGTTTTGTTGTTGGTCGCCTCGGCTCGTGTCGCTTTTGGGAAGCGGCACGGTTATTGCGGGAATTTTCAGCGCGGTGATTTCGGCAAGAGTGCCCGCCCCCGCGCGGCATACAACGTAGTCTGCCCACGCATAGCAGTCCGCCATGTAGTCGCAAAATTCGAGTCGCCTGTAATTTGCGTGTTTGCCGTCAAACTCGTGCTTGCCCGCAATATGAAGCACGTTAAAATATGCGCACAGCTCGTTTATTGCTCCCTCTACGGCTTTATTAAGCGCGAGCGCGCCCTGACTTCCGCCGAAAATCAGTAGGTTCGGTTTGGAATTTATAGGGAAATTGTGCTTGAAAATTATATTTTCTTTTTTGCCGCGGTACAGTTCCTGCCGTATCGGCATGCCCGTAAACATACCGTTGTCGAGACTCTCTGCAAGAGAAGGAAAGTTTGTGCACACTTTGCGCGCCTTTTTGGCGGCAAGTTTGTTGCTTAATCCCATGCTAATATCCGATTCGTGAATTATAAGCGGCACGCGCAGTTTGTTTGCGGCGAGCACGGCGGGCAGTGCGGCATAACCTCCTTTGCCGAAAACCACGACGGGATTTATTTCGCGCATGAGCTTTTTCGCCTTTTTGATTCCGCTGCTTAAAACAAACGGAATTTTAAGATTTTTTGGTGAAAACGAGCGGCAGAACTTAATGCAAGGAAGCGCGTGGAATTTTACGCGCGGGCAGGCGGCAACCATTTTTTCTTCCATGCTGTCGGCGGCTCCGCAGTAATGCACTTCGTAATTGTTCAAAAAGGGGAGTAGAGCAAGATTGGGAGCAATGTGTCCGGCGGTTCCTCCGCCCGTTAAAATTATAGTTTTCATATTGACAACCTTATATTAAAGCGTTATAATTCAAGTAAGCAAAATGCAAACTTAATATTGTACATTATATGTTTGCCAACTTTGAAAAATAATAAAACAAGGGATTAAAAGGTGACGGAATATGAAAACGGAAATTTTTACGGCGCACGACGGCAAAGAGATTTCGCTTAAAATTTGGGATAACGCGGTTGACGCTCGCGGCGTAATTCAGCTAATTCACGGCATGGCGGAACACGTAAGCCGCTACAACGAATTTGCCGAGTATCTCAATTCGCAGGGTTACATTGTTGCGGGCGACGACCACCGCGCACACGGCGACACCGACCCCGACGCTCTCGGACTTGCGGGCGAGGGTGACTTGTTCGAAAACACGGTTGCCGACGAAAAGGGAATCACAAAGCTGCTTATAAAGCGTTACAATCTGCCCGTTATAATAATGGGACACAGTTACGGCTCGTTTCTAACGCAAAGGTATCTTACGCTCGGCACAAGCGACATAAGCGGGTGTGTTCTTATGGGCTCGGCGGCAATGCAAGGCTTTATGCTCAATCTCGGGTATAAACTTGCCAAAGGCAAAATGAAAAAAGGCAAAAAAGACGAAAAAGGCAACTTCTTCGCCGCGCAGACTTTTGTAAAGTACGACAAAAAAATAAAAGACGGCACAAACGGTTGGCTGTGCCGCGACCGCGCCGAGGTGGGCAAATTCAATCTCGACCCGCACTGCAACTTTACTTGCAGTAACGGCTTTTACTATTACTTTTTCGGCGGCTTAAAGAAAATCGCCAAGGATAAAGGCGAAAATATACGCAAAGATTTGCCGCTTTTAATAATATCGGGCGACGCCGACGGCGTGGGCAATTACGGAAAATCGGTTAAAAAGCTTTACCGTCGCTATATTAAATTCGGGCTTAATCCTCGGCTCGAACTGATAGAGGGCGCGCGCCACGAGCTTGTAAACGAAACCAACAAATCGGAAATATATAAAATTATAATCGATTTTGCAGGGGAAAGTATTTAAATACGATTTTTAAGATTTCTCGGCAAGCTCGAAATGACAGTTTAGCGGTTATGTCGCCTCGACCGAACAATAGCTAAACATTGTCACCTTGACCGAACAATAGCTAAACCTTGTCACCTCGACCGAACAATAGCTAAACATTGTCACCTCGACCGTAGCGGAGAGGTCTTTTTATTAAGATTCCTCGATTTCGCTCGGAATGACTGTTCTAAGCGGGCGCGGCAAGCGTAGCTAAGTGGTGTGCTGCTCTACGCCGCTGATAAAAAAATTTTAAAAAAATATCCCAAAACCCGTTGACAAATTGCGCAACGGGTTATATAATAATATTACAGTTGAACAATTATTCAAATGTTCAACACAATAAAGGAGCGGAACAATGGCAAACAGAAGTAAAACGGACGAGTGCGAAAACAGGGTAGTGCACTTAGATAAGCTCGATGCCGTAAAGGGCAAAATGCCCGACGAGGACACTTTACTCGACGTAGCCGAGCTGTTTAAGGTGTTCGGCGACAGCACGCGCACCCGCATACTTTCGGCGCTAAGCATAGAAGAACTTTGCGTGTGCGACATATCGGTACTGCTGAACATGACGGTGTCGGCGGTTTCGCACCAATTAAGAATATTGCGTCAAACCAAAATAGTAAAGTCGCGCCGAGCCGGCAAAGAGATTTACTATTCGCTCGACGACGAGCACATTTCGCAGCTTTATAAGCTTGCGTTGGAACATTTAAAAGAAGAATAACGGCGGCGTATAACGGCACATCTGCGCACTGCGACTTGGTCATGTATGTGTAAAATACACTCCCGCGCGGGCGCGTCCACAGCTGTGCGCATCTGCACCGTTCTACACCGTCTTTGCGGCGGCGCGTAAGGCACATCTGCGCACTGACCGCACTTGTCGCCTCGACCGAAGCGGAGAGGTCTTTCCGCGCGGCTACGCCCGCCTTTATAATTCGATTACGAAAAAACATAAAAGGAGAAAAATTTTCATGAAAAAAGTATACTCGGTAACAGACCTCGACTGCGCGAACTGCGCGGCGAAAATGGAATGCGCAATACGCAAGCTCGACGGAGTACAAAATGCGTCGGTAAGTTTCGGAGCGCAGAAAATAGTGGTAGAGGCGGACGAAAGCGCGCTTCCCGAAATCGAAAAGGAGATGGTAAAGGTTTGCCGTAAAATCGAACCCGATTGCCGAATAAAGATATGAGCAGGAAGAATAAAAGCCGACTTTGGCGGATAATAGTTGCCGCCGTGCTGTTTGTTGCGGCGTTTTTGTGCTTCGAGCATCCGCGCTTTATATCCGCCGCGCCGTGGTACGCCGAGCTTATAGTTTACATAGATATTTATCTCGTTGTGGCATACGACGTAATAATAAAAGCGGTGCGCGGAATATGCGGCGGGCAGGTGTTCGACGAAAACCTGCTTATGCTTATAGCAACGGTGGGCGCGTTCGCGGTGCGCGAGTATCCCGAGGCGGTTGCCGTAATGCTTTTCTATCAGGTGGGCGAGCTGTTTCAGTCACTTGCTGTGGGGCGTTCGCGCAAATCGATTTCCGAACTTATGGATATACGCCCCGATTCGGCAACGGTAATACGTAACGGCGAACGCATAACGGTTTATCCCGACGAAGTTGCGGTGGGAGAGATTATCGAAGTTAAGGCGGGCGAGAAAATTGCAATCGACGGCGTAGTGTGCGGCGGTAGCGGCGCGCTCGATACGGCGGCTCTTACGGGAGAATCGATACCCGTGCAAGTCAGCGAGGGTAGCGAAGTGAAAAGCGGAAGCATAAGCATAAACGGCGTTTTGCAAATCACCACGCAAAAGGAATTCTCCGAGTCTACCGCAAGCAAAATACTCGACCTTGTTGAAAACGCGTCGGCTAAAAAAGCGAAAGCCGAAAACTTTATAACCAAGTTCGCAAAATTCTACACTCCCGCGGTGGTTGGGCTCGCGGTGCTGTTGGCGGTTATCCCTTCATTGATAACGGGCGATTGGAGCGAGTGGATTCATAGGGCACTCATGTTTTTGGTTGTTTCGTGCCCGTGCGCGCTTGTAATAAGCGTACCGCTCGGATTCTTCGGCGGCATAGGCGCGGCGTCGTCTTGCGGCGTGCTTGTTAAGGGCGGCAACTACCTTGAACTGCTCAGTAAGCTCGATACCGTCGTGTTCGATAAAACGGGAACGCTCACAAAGGGAAAATTTACCGTTGTTGGAGTTTATCCGCCCGAAAACAAAGATAAAATTTTGTCGGCGGCGTCGTTTGCCGAGAGCGGCAGTAATCATCCGATTGCGCTTTCGGTATTAAACGCGGCGCAAAATTCGGGCGTGCAAGACAAGTACAATCGAGTCGGGGTGCAAAGACGCGAAGTTGCGGGTAAGGGAGTCGAGGCAACGGCGGATAATATCACCGTGCTTGCGGGCAATGCCGAGCTTATGGCGAGTTTCGGCATAACGCACGAAAAATGCACCGACTTCGGCACTCACGTTTACGTTGCCGAAAACGGCGAATACTTGGGCGTAATAGTTATCGCCGATACGGTAAAAGAGGGAACGGGCGAGGTTATCTCTAAGCTACGCGACGGTGGAATACGCACCGTTATGCTTACCGGCGACAACGAGGCGGCGGCAAAGGCGGTTGCCGAACAGGTGGGCATAAGCGAATATGCCGCCGAACTTCTTCCCGCCGACAAGGTTGAAAAGCTCGAAGAAATCTTATCCGCAAAACAGAAAAATTCGGTTGTGGCGTTTGTGGGCGACGGCATTAACGACGCACCCGTTCTCTCCCGCGCCGATATAGGAATCGCAATGGGCGCGCTCGGAAGCGACTCGGCAATCGAGGCGGCGGACGTAGTGCTTATGCACGATACGCTGTCGTCTATATCCGAAGCGAAAACCGTATCCAAAAAAACCATGGGCATTGCGTATCAAAACATAGTGTTCGCGCTTTTGGTTAAAGCGGTTGTGCTTGTGCTTTCCGCGCTCGGCATAACGAATATGTGGCTTGCCATTTTTGCCGACGTGGGCGTAACCGTGCTTGCAATTCTCAACTCCATGCGCGTAATAGCTTTCGGCAACAAAAAGCGCAAATCGCTGTCGGCTGCACCGCCGCAAAATCAATAACATTTTTAAAGCGTTTAAAAAGCCGCGAAGAAATAAAACTTTCGCGGCTTTATGCTTTATTGTAATTTAATAATCTTCCATGCCCAAAAAATACAAAGGGCTCTCGTCTAACGCCTTGCAAATTGCAACAAATGTTTCAAGGCTCGGTTCGCCTTTGCCCGTTTCGTACCTTGTGTACGATTGCTGTTTAATGTGCAGTATTTCCGCCATTTGCGTTTGGGTGATTTGTTTTGCCTTACGTGCCGTTTTCAGCCGCTCGGAAAATAATTTCATAGGATTACCTCCGTTTATTTGACTTATACAGCAAAATGTTGTAAATTGTATTATATTACAGCATTTTGCTGTTTTTTTGGAGGGTTTATGGAAAAACGTATCGAGGGAATGGAGCTTCGCAAAAACGAGCGGACGGTAGCAAAAGTACAGATGTTCTTTTTTACGTGTCTGCCAAGCATAATAACTTACGCGGTAATATTGTTTATGCCATTAAGAGCCGAGGCTTTTATTTTTTTTCTTATACCTCTTGCGTACAGCTATTTAGGGGCATGGGTGTGTGCGTCGTCAAGCATGATAGTAAAACAAGACGTGAGTCTTTTAGACGCGCAGAATCTTTCGGTTGCGCAAAAACAGCTTAAAAGCGTATCGGCGTGCGAAGAAAAGGACAATCCGTATATGCGGTTAAGAGTTATGCGCAACGTCTTTTTTGCCGTACTTCTGCTTATACCCGTTGCGGCGGCGGGGTGGGTGCTGTTTATACTTTACTGTTGCGGCAAGTTTTTAAGTAAGCTTTCGAAAATGGCACTCGATTGCGATATCGCCGACACAATGCTCCAATCGCGTAAGGGCGATTTAAGCACGATTTCCGAGTGTTTCCGCTGTACGTTGCGTTACGCAAAAACATACAACGTGTTGGGCGAAAAAAAGGGATTTGCCAAAATGCTCGCACGTGCCGACAGTCTGTTACAGCTTTGGGAATTATTATATCCCGATGACGGAAAATCCGAAAAATCCGATACCGTTATTAACACCGACGGGGTAAGACAAAGCGTGTATACATTCAGTCGCGCCCAAGCCGAGCTTAAACCGCTTAAAGCCGTAACGGGAAAAACTCAATCGCGCAAGTGCATGACTATGGCTATTGTTTTTATACTTATGCCGTGTATTATGATGCTGGCAAATTACATGTTTTTAAATATGTCGTTGAGCGTATGGGGTTACGGTATATTTTGGTTTACTCATAAAATCGTCTATACTTTCCAAAAAATTATTTTCAAACTTGTCGGCTCCGAAATTTTTGGCGTAAGCAGCATTATATTGTTTATTTTAAACTTTTTATGGGCAGTGGTAGGGGCGGTATACTGCGCGCTTAATATGGTAGGCTTTCCTAAGCGTAATTCTTCTTCTAAATTCACAGCCGACGCATTTGCTTGCGAGGGTAAGCTGCAAGCCGCAAAAAGTGCTGTTACCCGCTCGTCAAAAGCCGTTAGCGTTTTAGTCGCGGTTTTACTTAGCATTGCAATGATTCTTCCCGTTTTGCTGTTAGGTTGGCTTTTGTTCGTGCTGTACTGCGTCAAGGTGTTTATGCGCGAACGAATCACTGCAACGGAAGATTCGGATTCGGCAAAGGCAGTTCTCGAATCGGAAGTTTCCGACTTGCAGACAGTCGTTCATTGGTTTAACATTATTGCCGATTATGCCGCAAAATATAAGGAGTCGGGCAAGAATAAAGAATATGCCGAGACAATCAAAGTAGCCGAGGCTCTTTTCGAGCGCGCAAAGGCACTTGGCTTAAACTGAACTTATGCCGTCGAAATATGTAAAAACGCAAAAAACAATAAAAAAAGTTAGTAAAAAACGGTTGACTTTATTTTGCGGATATGATATAGTATATAAGCTGTCTGTTTGAGGGCAGTAACATAATGCACATTGAAAGCGGAATAAAAAAGAAAGCAAAATTGATTTAAAACACAAACAAGAAAAAGAACAACAGTCAATTTGGAATTGAAACAGTCAGAGATTGTTTTGAGGAAGAGTCAAATAGGTATTAACGGCAGGAATGCCGGGAATATACAAAAAGAACATGAGAGTTTGATTCTGGCTCAGGACGAACGCTGGCGGCGTGCTTAAC
>CAMUAL010000038.1 GCA_947086925.1 uncultured Clostridia bacterium | reverse complement strand
TGGTGATCCATCCGGGATTCGAACCCGGGACACCTTGATTAAAAGTCAAGTGCTCTACCGGCTGAGCTAATGAATCATATGGCTGGGGTAGTAGGATTCGAACCTACGAAGTGACGGAGTCAGAGTCCGTTGCCTTACCGCTTGGCGACACCCCATTATAAAACTTTGCCTACAGGCAAAGCGATGGGAAACGATTTGGCAGGGGTGGCAGGATTTGAACCTGCGAGTGCGAAAGTCAAAGTCTCGTGCCTTACCGCTTGGCGACACCCCTTTAAATAAATGGGGTGAGTAAAGAGATTCGAACTCTTGGCCTCCAGAGCCACAATCTGGCGCTCTAACCAGCTGAGCTATACCCACCACATGATTGCGCCAATG
Organism: uncultured Clostridia bacterium; assembly: GCA_947086925.1. Classification (GTDB taxonomy): domain Bacteria; phylum Bacillota; class Clostridia; order Christensenellales; family Pumilibacteraceae; genus Pumilibacter. Next base: position 12,693 of record CAMUAL010000038.1, on the reverse strand, counting down.
GCGCGCCTAAAGGGATTCGAACCCCTGACCCACGCCTTAGAAGGGCGTTGCTCTATCCAACTGAGCTACAGGCGCAGAATGGAGCGGGTGATGGGAATCGGACCCACGCAGCCAGCTTGGAAGGCTGGAACTCTACCATTGAGCTACACCCGCAAATTAACGCTTACAAAGAATACCATAATACGCAAAATATGTCAACTGTTTGAATCTTCTTTATTCAAATATTTTTTCTTATTGCCTATTTTTCGCGCCAGATAAACTACCGGAGTATCGAGCAGAGAGGTGAAAACGAATATTACATAGCTCGATAAAAATATGTTTACGAGCGTTTTGAAATCGTAAGTACCGACAAAAGCGAACACCGTAAACAGCAGGGTGTTCAGCATTTGGCTTATAAGGGTTGAGCCATTGTTGCGCAACCACAGAAACTTTTTCTTGTCGCCGAATTTGGCTGTGGTAAAATTCCACCACTTGTGATAAAGCCAAACATCGAAAATCTGACTTACGGCATAAACAAGCAACGATGCGATTATCATGCGCGGCGTATTCGAAAAAATAATATTGAGAGCGTCGGTGGCTGTGGTGTCGCCGCTCGGCTTGTACAGCAGCCAACTCTGACTTAAAAGAAGGAAGAATACCGATGAGAATACACCTAAGTATACTGCTTTGTTTGCTTGCTTTTTTCCTTCGCACTCGGAAAGAATATCGGTAATAAGAAAGGTTGCGGCAAACAGAATGTTGCCGAGCGTCTGTTCCATTCCGAACGCCTTTATCAGTATGATTACTTCCACGTTTGCAAGAATTGTGGCTATAACCGACATACAGTATAGTCCGCTTTTGCCAAAAAGCAAATAAGCAAGAAGCACAAGTCCGTAAACTACTACCAGCGACAGTATTAAAATAAGTTCGTTCATAATTATTCTCCGACTCCGAAATCGGTGTTGTTAATTAAAATATCTATATTTTCGTTATCCGCATATTTGGGATAAAGCTTGCTTTTAAATTCGGCTATAACTTTTTCGTCGGGCGCTACCGATGTGGAATTTTCACACATGATATTAACGCAAATTCTCTCGAACAAGTTCAGCCCCGTTATTATGTCGCGTTCCATGCTTTGAACGGTCTGACCGAATATTCCGAACAGAAAATTCGCCTCGTCGAAATTTCTGCTTATTTCAACCGGGTTGCGCTCTGAGATTCCTTTACACATTACGTTTTCGCGCAGGTCGAAGTCGAAAGTTTCGAGTCCGAGTTTCATTTTAAGCGTAAAGTCGGAAAACTCGCGGCGTAGGGCGGGGATTCGGTTGCGGTACATATAGTGCGATTCGAAGTGAAGAATATTTATGCCTTTACTTTTGCATATTTCTTTTATGTAGTCGAGAGTTTTGCCGTCAAGTTCGAAAACCGAGCCGCTGTTTATTACTTCGAGATTCCCGTATTCGCCCGTAACTCTGTTTAAAACTTCGCGGTTAAGATTGAAGTTCGCGTCTTCGTCGGGGCATTTGTCTAAATGATAGTCGCAGAAAGTGCATTTTGCGTATGCACAGCCGCGCCCTCGCAAAAGGACTATTTCTCGTTTTTGTTTACTTGTGATAATACCGTATCTTTCCATAAAAAAAGCGTCCGCTAAGGACGCACTGCCGAGGGTATAATACGCCCACGGCTATTCTTAGTTTTGATTTTGTCTTGCGCAGACAAGGCAGGATGGTTTCGAACTGCCGACAATAAATATACACCTACTTATGACGATTGTCAAACTTATGACGATTGTCAAACTTATGACGATTGTCAAACAAATGCGCCGAAATTGTCAAAATTTATTACAGCAAGCGTTTAAGTTGTTGTCAATTTCGTGCTACTGTGATATAATAAACGGGCAAAATACAGGCGAAACCGTTTTCGCGGAGATAAAACATGTTGGAATTGAAAAATATTTGCTTTTCGGTTAAAGACGAAACGACAAAGAAAGAAAAAGTAATTTTAAGCAATATAAATCTTTCCGTGCGTAGCGGAATTACCGCCGTAACGGGTCAGAACGGCGGCGGAAAATCCACGCTCATAAAGATTATTTCGGGAATCGAAAAGCCTACGGGCGGACAAGTTATATACAACGGGCGCGACATAACGAATCTTAACGTAACCGAGCGCGCGCGACTCGGGTTTACTTTGGCGTTTCAGCAACCCGTGCGTTTTAAGGGAATTACGGTTAAAAAGCTTTTAAGCTTAGCCTCGGGAAAAGAGTCCGACGTAGCGTCGCTTTGCAACTATCTTTCGGCTGTCGGACTGTGTGCAAAGGACTATATGAACCGCGAAGTCGACGCAACGCTTTCGGGCGGCGAGTTAAAGCGTATAGAGCTTGCGTCGGCAATAGCAAAGGGCGGCGAAGTTTATCTGCTTGACGAACCCGAGGCGGGAATAGACTTATGGAGTTTCGAGGAGCTGATAAAAACCTTCACCGCATTAGAGGGAAAAACCGTGATAATAGTTACGCATCAGAAAAAGATTTTGCAGGTTGCCGATAATATAATACTGTTAAACCACGCTACCGAGCCGGTGTCGGGGACAAGAGACGAAATGCTTTGTAAGCTGTCCGAAACGGAAGTGTGCGGAAGGTTAAAGAGGGATTGAATATGGATAAAACCGATGAATTGCTTTTAAATCAAATAGCCGAACTGCACGGCGTTCCCGAAGGGAGTTTCAATATTCGCAAAAACGGCGAAAGTATTGCAAGGAATTCAACTTCCGATATAGAAATCGTCCCTAAGTCAGACAAAAGCGGAATTAACATTATAATTAAAGCGGGAGTAAAGAACAAAAGCGTGCATATTCCCGTGCTTATAACCGTAGGCAACTTTAAAGACGTTGTTTACAACGACTTTTATGTCGGAAAATACGCAGACGTTACTATAATAGCAGGTTGCGGAATACACAACGCTACCGAATCCGACAGCACACACGACGGGATTCATACTTTTCATTTGGAGGATAACGCAAAGGTGCGTTATATCGAGCGGCACGTGGGTAGCGGCGACGGCACGGGCGGCAAGATATTTTATCCCGTAACGCGCGTTTATCAGAAGAAAAATTCAGTTATGATTATGGAAACCACTCAGCTCGGCGGCGTTACCGACACGGTGCGCAAAACCTATTCTACTCTTAACGGCAACAGCAAACTCATAGTAAAAGAAAAGCTTTTAACCGATTACGGCGAACGGGCGGTTTCGCATTTCGACGTAAAACTTGCGGGCGAGGACAGCAGTGCCGAAATAGTCAGCCGAAGCGTTGCGCGCGGAAATTCGTTTCAGCATTTCAAGTCGCGGCTTGTGGGTAAAAACCGTTGTTTCGGGCATGTGGAGTGCGACGGTATTTTGGTGGGTAATGCGCGTATTTGCTCCACGCCGGCAATAGACGCGGCGCACAAAGACGCAAGTCTGATTCACGAGGCGGCGATAGGCAAGATAGCGAGCGACCAACTGTTAAAGCTTATGACTTTGGGACTCGACAGTAAACAAGCGGAAGACACCATTATTCACGGATTTTTGGAGTGAGCGCAATGGAGTACATAGACGCAAAAAGAATTCTTATACCGTCGGACGGCAGTTGGTTTGCAAGCGACTATACGGTAAACCTTTATCGTGGTTGCAATCACGGGTGCATATACTGCGACAGCCGAAGCGATTGCTATGCGATTAAACATTTCGATACCGTGCGCATTAAGCGCAACGCGCTTGACATTTTAACCGACGAGCTTGCGCACAAAAAGAAAAAGGGAATAATAGCCCTCGGAGCAATGAGCGACAGTTATAATCCGTTAGAAAAAGAAACGGAGCTTACAAGAAACGCATTAAAGCTTTTCGACCGTTTCGGTTTCGGCGTATCGGTTGAAACAAAGTCCGATTTGATATTGCGCGATACAGACGTGCTTAAATCAATTTCGTCACATTCGCCCGTTATAGTAAAGTTTACCGTTACTACGCCGTACGACGAACTCGGCAAAAAATTAGAGCCTAAGGCAAGCACGGTAAAGCGTAGATTTTCCGCTCTCGAAACACTGTCGGGCGCGGGACTTTACACGGGAGTTTTGATGACGCCCGTCTTGCCGTTCATAGAAGATAACAGTGCAAGCGTTATAAGTATAGTGGATTCGGCTTACGATGCGGGTTGCAAATTCGTATATGCGGGTAATGTTATGGGTGTAACTTTGCGCGACAGTCAGCGCGTTCACTTTTTGGAAAAGGCGGAAAAGTTATTTGCGGGAATGAAAGACAAATACTGTGTTGCATACGGAGACGATTATTTTTGCCCCATACCGGAAAACGACACTATTTTCAAAGCTTTTGCGGACAGGTGCGTTATGCGCGGGCTCGATTATAAAATGGAGAGTATAACCGAGGCGGCGTTAAAGCCGTATTCGGTTACACAAATTTCTTTGTTCGATTTTTAAAATTCGCGCTAAATTGTTTGACAAGTTTACGTCAAATATGTATAATGTTAAAGCATGATTGAAATTCGTTAATAGGAGGTGCTAAAAATGGCAGTACCCAAGCATAAAGCGTCAAAACAACAGGGTAATTCACGTTTTGCTAATTGGAAGATTAAAAGTCCTTCTATTAGTGAATGTCCTCAGTGTCATGAAATGAAGCTTAATCATAGAGTTTGCAAGAATTGCGGATACTATGACGGTGTTAAAAAGATTGACATTAAGCAAGACAAAGAATAATTTTCGAAAACGCTTTAAAACCGACTCCGCAGTCTATCTTGCGGAGTCGTTTTATTCGGTGGCGTATTGCGTCACACCCGCGCAGGGTTTTGGGAGGTATATATAAATGAAAATAGTTATCGACGCATTCGGAGGCGACAACTCTCCGCAGGCGCAGGTTCGCGGCGGCATAGATTTTATTAACGAAACTACGGGAACGGAGATTGTTTTTACGGGTGACTCTGAGCAACTCAATGCCGAGCTCGCAAAGTATAAATTCGACGGTTCTCGGGTAAGCGTAGAACATGCGCCCGACGTTATTTCGAATGACGAATCGCCTACGGCGGCAATCCGCGCGAAAAAAGAATCGTCTATGGTAAAGGCGTTTGACCTTCTTAAAACCGACGATGATATTTGCGGCATGATAAGCTCGGGAAGTACCGGCGCGGTGCTTACCGGCGCGGTGCTTAAAGTGGGCAGGTTAAACGGCGTTATGCGCCCCGCGCTTGCTCCGCTTCTTCCCACAAAGGGCGGCGGAAAGGTGTGTCTTATCGACTGCGGCGCAAACGTAGACTGCCGAGCGGAATTTCTTACGCAGTTCGCACTTATGGCTGTGTGTTATATGCGCTCGGTTTACGGCGTGGAAAATCCGCGTGTCGGGCTTGTTTCGGTGGGCGTAGAGGACCACAAGGGCAACGCTCTCACAAAAGAAGTGTTCGAGATTCTCGGCAAGTTGCCCATTAACTTTGCGGGCAACATGGAGGCGCGCGACGCGCTTAGCGGCGAATACGATATTCTTGTTGCCGACGGATTTGTGGGTAACGTACTGCTCAAATCCACCGAAGGCGCGGCTATGATGGTTATGAGCGAACTTAAACATGCCATTATGAGTTCGGCGTCGGCAAAGTTCGGGGCACTGTTCATGAAAAAGGCTTTTAAAAAGCTTAAAGCCGAAATGGATTACAACGCGTACGGCGGCGCGCCTTTTTTGGGAATAAGCAAAGTGGTTGTAAAAGCGCATGGCGCGGCAAATCCCGCGGCGGTGCTTGCCGCGCTTAGGCAGGTCAAAAAAATGGTTGAAGCCGATTTGCCGAACGGCATAAAAGCCGAGCTTGAAAAAATGAAAGAAATCACGGACGAAATCGCAAATGAACAGTGATATTATTGCGGCGGCGGAAAAGGCGATAGGCTATACTTTTGCGGACAAATCGTTGCTTGTGTGCGCTCTTACGCACAAATCATACGTAAACGAAAACGGCGGTATAAGTAACGGCAGACTCGAATATCTCGGTGACAGCGTTCTTAATCTTATCGTTGCGGAATATCTGTATTCGGTTTGCCCCGACGACGAAGGCACGCTTACGGAAGTCAGAAAAACGCTTGTATCCAGAACTCCGCTGTGCCATGCCGTGCGCGACATGGGACTTCTCGATTTTTACCGTATGGGAAAGGGCGCAAAAGTTCAGTTGTCGGGATTCGGAGAAAAACCGGTTTCTGACATATGCGAGTCCGTTTTGGGTGCAATTTACTTAGACGGCGGGCTCGATTCGGCGCGTTCGTTCGTAAAAATACATTTATTGGATAAAATAAAATCGACCGACATAATCGGTTGATTTTTTAAAGAGATTTTGGTACAATAATTTCCGAATCGATACAATTTTGCCATAAAGGACGTTTAGCTTGAAATTCAAAAAGTTGGAAGTAGCCGGTTTTAAATCCTTTGCGGATAGGCTGGAAGTTAAATTCGGTGCGGGCGTTACCGCAATAGTAGGTCCGAACGGTTGCGGAAAAAGCAACGTAGCGGACTCGATTCGTTGGGTGCTCGGCGAGCAATCGGCGAAGCTTTTGCGCGGCAATTCCATGCAGGACGTTATATTCAACGGTACCGAAAACCGCAAATCGCTTTCGTACTGTGAAGTAAACTTGTACTTCGACAATACCGAAAAGCTTTTTCCGTCGCTCGATTACGACGAGGTTGTTATTTCACGTAAACTTTACCGTAGCGGCGAAAGCGAGTACTGCTTGAATAAACAGCAGTGCCGACTTAAAGACATAACCGATTTGCTTCGCGACAGCGGCATGGGACGCGAGGGATATTCTATAATAGGACAGGGCAGAATCGAGGAACTTCTCAGAGCAAAGCCCGAAGACAGACGTGCGATATTCGAAGAAGCCGCGGGAATATCGAAGTTCAAGGCTCGCAAAACCGACGCCGAGCGTAAGCTTGCCCGAACTCGCGAAAATATTGTGCGCGTCGAGGATATTCTGCGTGAAAAGGCAAGCCTTCTCGAACCTCTTACACGTCAGTCGGAAAACGCGCGCAAGTGGCTCGAACTGCGCGACAAACTTAAAACGCACGAAATAAACATATACATACATCAGTTCGATTCGGCAAGTCAGGCAAAGGGCGCAATTCAGGACAGGCTTAACGGGGTATGCGAAAACATAGATTTGCGTCAGAAAGAGTGCGACGAGGCAACCGCTAAGTACAACGAAACAATGGAAAGCTTAGGCGATACCGATAAATCCATAAATTCGTTGCGCGACGAATTGTTGGAACTTACCGTAGGAATCGAAAAAGCGGCGGGCGAAGTAAAGGTTTTAAAAGAACGTCTCGGATACTTAAACAGTCAAAACGAGCGACTCACGGCGGAACAGCAACAGCTTAATACCGATTACGAGCAAACCGAGCAGTTCATAGCCGCGGGCACGGAACAGATTGAGTCGATTTCGGCAGAGCTTGCCGCGGCACGCGTAGAGGCGGATAAGTACGATAAAGAATATATAGCCTTAGTCGAAACAATCGTGCAGGGCGAGGGCGAGGTCGAATCCAATCACCGAGCGGTGGTCGAAGCAATGGACAAGCTTACCGAAATCCGCTCGAATATGTCGCGTCTTGTAGCCGAGCGCGAGGGCTTGCAGGCTCAGAGCGCGGATTTAAGCAAGCGTATAGAGGTTATTGCCGAAAAGATTGCCGCCGCCGAGAGCGAACGCGACAAAGTAAAGACGGAAGCGGACGATTTTATTTTGCGTAAGAATACGCTTACCGGTGAACTCGACGCGCTGTACGCAAAGAATAACGATTGCGTTGCGGCAATAAATGCCGCCGCCGAAAAAATAGATTCGGTAAGCGCGAAATATTACATGACCAAAACCCGTCATAAGATGCTCACCGAAATGCAGCAGTCTTACGAAGGTTTTGCTTACAGCGTTAAAAAGCTTTTAAGCGAAGCTAAACAAAACCGCGAACTTTCTTCGCATATAGAGGGGGTTGTAGCGTCGCTCATAAGCGTAAACAGCGGTTACGAAACCGCAATCGAAACAGCTCTCGGAAACGCTGTGCAGAATATAGTTACACGCACCGAAGAAGACGCCAAATATCTTATAAACTATCTTAAAAGCACAAAGAGCGGCAGAGCCACGTTTTTGCCGATTTCGTCGGCAAAGCCTCGTTCGCTCGATTCAGAATACCGCGGACTTCTCGGCGAAAAAGGCGTTTGCGGAATCGCCGTAAACCTGATAAGCTACGATAAAAAATACTCGGCTGTGTTAGAGGGCCTTTTGGGCAACACCGTTGTTGTCGACAATATGGATAACGCCGTTTTGCTTGCGAGAAAAGCGCGTTACGGATTTAAAATAGTTACTTGCGACGGCGAAGTACTGTCGCCGCACGGCTCTATTACGGGCGGCAGCAAAAAGTCGGATACAACCAACGTGTTCGGTTACGAAAAAGAAATCGAAACTCTCAAAGCTCAGCTCGATAACATGGATAAGTCGCTCAGCGAACTTAATGCCGAGCGCGACAAATGCGCCGAGCAACAGCGTGAAACGAGCGAACTCATACGCGAAAAGAGCAACGCCGTGCATAAAACGGAACTTGAAATAGTCACACGTGCCGAAACTTACAATAAGTTGGAAGCGAGCATAGAGGAATTAAACATTGAGCTCGACGGACTTAAAAGCGCGTACGATACGGCAAACGCGCGTATAGAGTCCATAACGCACGATTTCGACAGCGTGGAATCGTTGGAGCAGATTGTGCGCGGTAAAAAGGACAGTGCAAACGAGAGCGGTGAAGAACAGCGTCATCAATTCGACGCGCTGAGAAAGACTCGCGACGAACTGCATACAAAAATGACTGCGTCGCGCGTACAGGTGAACACCCTCGAAGGCAAACTCGCAACGTCCGATTCGGAGCTTGCGCGTCTTAAACAGAATCTTGAAAACATCTCGTCTAAGCTCGAATACGGCAATATGCAGATAGCCGATAACGACAGGATTATCGCTCAGCTCGATGCCGAAATCACGTCTTCCGTAAATGCGGGAGGCGAGGGCGACTCTAAACGCGTAAAGGAAATCAGATATAAGCTTTCGAATCTCGACGACTACAAGCGCGAGGTGCAGAATCTTCTTGCCGAGCTTGACGGCAAGCGTATGAATCTTATAAACGAATTGCAACAGCTTCACGAAAAAAAGAGTCGTGAAGAAATGCAACTTTTAAAGGTCGATACCGATATAGAGCAGATGCAGGAAAAGGTTAAAACCGATTACAACCTCGAATACAACGACTGCCTGCCGTTTAAAGAAGAAAATTACGATTTGACTAAGGGCGTAACCGAAGCTAACAGGCTTACGCGGCAAATGAACGCGCTCGGGCATGTAAATCTTGACGCGATACAGCAGTGTCAGGAAATGTACGCGGGCTATCACGAAATGGACGTGCAAAAAGAAGACCTTGTAAAAGCCGAGGCCGACCTTATAAAGATTATAAACGAGCTCAGTGCCGAAATGCTCGATAAATTCACCGAAAGATTCGAGCAGATAAGAGTAAACTTCGTAAAGATTTTCAAAGAGTTGTTTGACGGCGGCAATGCCGACTTATTGCTTTTGGACAGCGAAAATCCTTTGGACGCCGGTATCGAAATAGTTGCACAGCCTCCCGAAAAGCGACTTCAAAGCATTTCGTTGCTGTCGGGCGGCGAACGTGCGCTTACCGCCATTGCGATACTTTTTGCAATACTCCGTCTTAAACCGATGCCGTTTTGCGTTCTCGACGAAATCGAGGCTGCGCTCGACGATGCCAACGCGGGCAGATTCGCAAAATATTTGCGCAGATTCTCCGAAGAAACACAGTTTATAGTTATAACTCACCGTAAACCCACAATGGAGCTCGCCGACAGCTTATACGGCGTGACCATGGAAGAAAAGGGTGTAAGTAAAATAGTTTCGGTTAAACTGAGCGAGGCTATGAAGTTCGAGGAAGGACAACAGTAACAGCCGCCGTTTTGTGCGTAATATGGGCGCAAAAAATTTAAATACGAAAAAATACGGGAGCGTATTTGTATGGGATTCTTTTCGAAAATCAAAGAAAAACTCAAAAAGACAAAAGAGGCGATAGCGTATAAGCTCAACAAGCTTTTTACGGGCGGCGTTTTAAACGATGATTTTTACGACGAGCTCGAAATGGCACTTATTTCGTCCGATATAGGCGCGGAAACTGTGGAGAACATTATGGACAATCTCCGCGACGTAATCGACGAAAAACATATTCGCGACACAGCCGAGGTCAAAGACGAACTCAAACAGCTTATGGTTGATATTTTGGACGAGAACGAAGTTCCCGAGTATGAATATCCGCTTGTACTGCTTGTAGCGGGAGTAAACGGCGTAGGCAAAACCACGGCAATCGGCAAGCTTGCCAAAAAGTTCAAAAATGAGGGTAAAAGCGTTACGATAGTTGCCGCAGATACTTTCCGTGCCGCCGCCGCCGACCAACTTACGGTTTGGGCGGAGCGAGCGGGTGTGCGAATTGTAAAGCATGCCGAGGGCGCAGACCCCGGAGCCGTTGTGTACGACGCAATAGCAAGCGCAAAGAGCAAGCATACCGACGTTTTGCTCGTCGATACCGCAGGCAGACTTCACAACAAAAAGAACTTAATGGACGAGCTGAAAAAAATCAGCCGCATAATAGAGCGCGAATACCCCGATTGTATGTATCTTAATTATATAGTCCTTGACGCCACAACGGGACAAAACGCCGTTACGCAAGTCGATATTTTCAACGAGGCAATAGACATAGACGGCATTATTCTCACGAAACTCGACGGTACCGCAAAAGGGGGAGTGGTGCTTGCCATTGCGGGGCAACTTAGCGTTCCGGTTGTATACGTCGGCGTGGGCGAAGGTATAGACGACCTCGAAGATTTCGATTCTCACGATTTTATCGACGCTATTATAGAGTAAGTTTCCGCAATAAGTTCACGTTAAACGCTTGACATCGAATATAAATAAAGTTATAATACGTAGTGTAAAGTAATTTTACTTTACACTATATTTTTACTCGGCGGTAAGCATTTGAAAGATTTGTATTATCTTGCACTTATGGATATTTACGGAAACATGCTTACCGCAAAACAGCGAGACATACTTGCCGACTATTACGAGCGCGATTTTTCCCTTTCGGAAATTGCGGACAATGCGGGCATAAGCAGACAAGCCGTGCACTTTGCGGTTAAACAGGCGGAGGAGAGTCTTGCGGATTACGAAAGTAAGTTGGGTGTTTATACGTTTATCAAAGAGCTTAACGGAAAAATCCGTATGCTCGGCGGAGAAAACTCCGAATCCGTTGCCGATTTGGAAGATTTCATAAGGAGTAAATATGGGACTGTTCGGTAGCCTCAGCGAAAAACTCAATCATATTTTCAGCAAAATGAAAGCTCGCGGAAAGCTCAGCGAGCTTGAAATAAAGCAGGCTATGCGTGAAATACGAGTAGCTCTTTTGGAAGCGGACGTAAACTTCGGCGTGGTTAAAGATTTTATAGCCCGCGTAAGCGAAAAAGCCGTAGGCGAGCAGATATTAAACAGTCTTACCCCCGGTCAGCAGGTTGTAAAGGTTGTAAACGACGAGCTTATCGAGCTTATGGGCTCTACAAACGCGAAGCTCGGAGTTTCGAGCAAACTGCCCACCGTAATAATGATGGTTGGGTTGCAGGGCGCAGGCAAAACCACTATGTGCGGCAAACTTTCGCAGTTGCTTCGCAAGCAGGGAAAAAAGCCGCTTTTGGCGGCGTGCGACGTTTACCGTCCCGCGGCTATAAATCAGCTTAAAGTCGTGGGTAAAAGCGTAAACACCGAAGTGTTCGAGCGCGGTGACAAAGACCCCGTAAAAACCGCCAAACTTGCGGTAGAGGAAACTCTCAGCCGCGGATGCGATACGCTTATAATCGACACGGCGGGAAGACTTCAAATAAACGAAGAACTCATGCGCGAGCTTGAAGAAATCAAAAAGGCGGTTAATCCCACCGAGATTCTGCTTACGGTAGACGCTATGACGGGTCAGGAGGCGGCAAACGTAGCCAAAACCTTTAACGAGCGTTTGGACGTGAGCGGCGTAATCTTGACAAAGCTCGACGGCGACACCCGCGGAGGCGCGGCACTCTCGATAAAGGCGGTAACGGGCAAGCCGATTAAATTCTGCGGTACGGGCGAAAAAACGAGCGACATAGAACCGTTTTATCCCGACCGTATGGCGTCGCGTATTCTCGGCATGGGCGATGTCCTTACGCTTATAGAAAAGGCTCAGTCGGCTGTAACCGAAGAAGAAATGCTTAAACTCGAAAAGAAGTTGCGAGAATCGGCATTTACGTTAGACGACTTTTTGGTGCAGTTCGAGCAACTCAAAAAAATGGGCAATATATCCGAGCTGATGTCTATGATTCCCGGGCTTCCGAATAACGTGAAGATTTCGGAAAAAGACGTCGACGAGGCGCGGATAGAGCGGTTTAAGGCAATAATCAAATCAATGACTATGTATGAGCGAGAACATCCCGACGTAATAAAAGCGTCGCGCCGCAAACGTATAGCGGCAGGTAGCGGCACGTCGATTCAGGACGTAAATCAGCTGTTAAAGCAGTTCGAACAGACAAAGGGCATGATGAAGATGATGAAAAACGGTAAAATGGGGAAAGGCGGACGCCGCTTTCCGTTTTAATAAA
>CAMUAL010000037.1 GCA_947086925.1 uncultured Clostridia bacterium | reverse complement strand
AAGGATTGACGTAAAAAGAGCACTTTTAAACGGGTTAAGGATTGACGTAAAAAGAGCACTTTTAAACGGGTTAAGGATTGACGTAAAAAGAAATGGGCAAACAAAAAACGGCAACCGGCGGAATAAGTAAAATAATCTTCGGAATGGGCGGTCTGTCCGCTGTTTCCGAGGTTGTTTTCGTTTTGCTGTTTTTAAGCGAATTTGCTCATCTTAACAGCATTGCGCTTACGGTGGGAGTTGTTGTGGGAGCGGCTTTGCCCGTTCTTATAATGCCGATAGCATACGCGCTTATAAACGGAAACACGGCTATAAGCACGGGGCGGTATCATTTGTCCATGGCGGCGGCGGGCTTGATTGCGGTAATATCTTACGTGTTGCTTTTGGGTGTGGGCGGAATTTCGGCGGTGGGTCAGGCGTTCGCGCTTATAGGCTTGCTGTTTATTCATTCGCTTTCTATGCAGATATTCATGTATACGAGTTTCGCGGTCGGTAGCAGGTTCGACCGTACGGGTGCGGCAAATTCGTGCTTCGAGCTGTTTTCGCTTTGCTCGGTAGCGATTGCCGTTATTTTGCTGTTGCTTTTCGGCGGAACGCGCGATTCGGTGCGCGAGCTAACGGCACTTGCGGGAATAGTTTCGCTTGCGGGAATTGCAGCCGCGTACTTTTCCACGGTGCGCAACATGCCGAATTTTATAAGACTCGAACCCAAGCACAAGCGCAGTTTAAAAGAGAATTACCGCATATTCGTTTCTCCTCTGAAAAGCCGCACTGTTGTGCGTCTTATAGTCGCTCTGTTTTTACTTTGCGCGGGAATAAGCATGGCGGCGGCAACTCTCCCCGAGTATGTGTTTAAATCGCAGTTCGGACTCAGCGGCGGATTCAAACCGTCGGTGCTTGTGGCGGCGGCTCTTGCCGTAACGGTGGGAATATGTGTAAACAAAATGAGCGTTAAATCCGTGCTCAAAAGCGGGCAAAACATAACGCTTGCGTTTGCGGCGGTAATGCTCGCGCTTGCGGCGGCGGTAACGGTTATTTCTTTTATACCAATAGCATTTGCAATCAAAGCGGTGGTGCTTTTCACTTTTGCGGCGGTATTCGGAGCAACGGTCGGCGCGGCAATAACGAGCATGTCTAAAAACCGCGACTATGCGGTGAATTTATCGGGTTGCTCTACGGGCAGGTATACTTGCATGCGAAACTGCGTAGTAACTCTCGGATTCGCGCTCGGGCTCGGACTCGGCGCGGCAGTGGGCATATTCGAGGTTTTCGGTTCGGCTGTTCTTACCGCGGCGTCGAGCGGCGTAAGCGCAATACTGATTTTGTCGGGTGCGATTGTTGCGCGGGTGTGCAAAGGCGCGACACGGCGAATCACGCAATCCGAAAATTCCGAGCAGGATGAAACCGAGCATACGGAAACGTGCGAACAAGCGGAGGATTCCGCATTAACCCAACCCGACGGGCAAGAAGAAAATTCCGAGCAGGATGAAACCTCGCCGCACGGAAACGGTAAGGACGGTAATTAAATGTTTACGGTTAAGGAATGTATGCAAAACGAACATGCGTGCGACATGTGCGACGGAATCGATACGGCGTACTGCAAGCTTAAAGAGCGGTTTAAAGCAAACGTCGGCGAGGGCGACAGAATATTCGTTCTCACCGAATCCGAACCGAAAGCTTTGGGAGTGCTCGGGCTCGGCGGCGGCAAAGTAATCGTTAAGGGCGTTTTCGGAGATATTGACGAAAGTTACCGCGATGTTATGTACAGGTCGTTACTTAACGTGTGCCGCGGATTCAATCCCATAACGGTAAGAGTAGAGGAGATAAACCCGTACTTTAAAAGATTCGGATTTTCCGAGCAAAACGGCGGCATGGAAATAAACAGTCGCGATATAAAATTTTGCAATCATTAAGGTAAGACAAAAGACAGATTTCAACCCGAGAGGTAAAAAATAATGAAAACCGATATTCAAATAGCAACCGAGGCGAAATTGCAACCAATCGAAAAGGTGGCAAAAAGCATAGGTATCAACCGCAAAGATTTGCGTCTTTACGGCGATTACATGGCAAAGGTTAAGCCGAAGACGGGAAAAGGCAAAGTTATTCTCGTAACCGCCATAAACCCCACGGCGGCGGGCGAGGGCAAAACCACCGTAAGCATAGGTCTTGCCGACGCAATGAAACGCATAGGGCTCAAAGTGTGTTTGGCTCTCCGCGAGCCGTCGCTCGGTCCGGTGTTCGGAATAAAGGGCGGCGCGGCGGGCGGCGGCTATGCGCAGATTGCACCCATGGACGATATAAACCTGCACTTTACGGGCGATTTGCATGCAATCACCGCGGCCAACAATTTGCTTGCGGCAATGACCGACAGCCACATGTATTTCGGTAACGAGCTTAAAATAGATAAAGTCACCTTTCATCGCTGTTTGGATATGAACGACCGCGCACTCAGATTTATTCACTGCGGAATAAAATACAACGACCGCGACGATTCGTTCGATATAACCGCGGCAAGCGAGGTTATGGCGGCACTGTGCCTAAGCCGAAACGCCGAAGATTTAAAACGCCGTTTGGGTAATATAATAGTGGGCTATACCGCCGAGGATAAACCCGTTTACTGCCGCGACATAAAAGCTGACGAGGCAATGGCAATCTTACTTAAAGACGCCGTTTCGCCGAATTTAGTGCAAACGCTCGAAGGAGTTCCCGCTTTTGTCCACGGCGGACCGTTTGCAAACATAGCGCACGGCTGTAACAGCGTAATGGCAACGCAAACCGCAATGAGCTACGCCGACTACGTTGTTACCGAGGCGGGATTCGGAGCCGACCTCGGCGCGGAAAAATTCCTCGATATAAAGTGCCGGGCGGCGGGAATAAAACCCGAAGCCGTGGTAATAGTGGCAACCGTGCGCGCTCTCAAATGCGGCGGCGGCATGAGCAAGGAAAATTTATCCGAGCGCAACGACGAAGCGTTGAAATCGGGACTCGGTAACTTGATTAAGCATATAGAAAATATAAGCGGCGTGTTCTCTCGCAAGTGCGTTGTTGCAATAAACCGCTTTGTTTCCGACTCCGACGAGGAGATAGCTATCGTGGAAAACGCATGCAAGGCTGCGGGTGCGCCCGCCGTGTGCGTAAATGTTTGGGGCGAGGGCGGCAAAGGCGGCATCGTTCTTGCCGAAAAGGTGCGCGAGCTCTGCGACAGCCCCGATAAAGAGTTTACGTATTGTTATCCGCTTTCCGACAGCACCGAAGACAAAATAACGGCGGTGGCAACGCGCATTTACGGAGCGGACGGGGTAGAGTTCGAGCCTGCGGCACAAGAAATGCTTAAAAAAATCAAAGGCACCGAATGGGAAAAATATCCCGTGTGCATTGCAAAAACTCAGTACTCGCTTTCGGATAATCCGCTGCTGCTCGGGCGTCCTGCGGGATTTAAAATCCGCATACGCGATTTAACGGTACGTACGGGCGCGGAGTTTATAGTTGCCATAGCGGGCGACATATTGCTTATGCCGGGACTCGGCAAGCACCCCAACGCCGAAAAAATGAAGATTTACGGCGACGGTACAATCGAAGGACTGTTTTAAGCACGAAAAAAATTCTGCTTTAAGGAAGTAAAAAAATGGCAAACTTTATAGAAGAAATTATCGACTCCGATTTGGCGGCGGGACGCGAAACCGAAATAATAACGCGTTTTCCGCCCGAACCCAACGGATATTTGCACATAGGTCATGCAAAGGCTATATGCTTAAACGTGGCAATGGCGAAAAAATACAACGGCAAATGCAATCTTCGCTTTGACGATACAAACCCCGTAAAAGAGGATGACGAGTTTGTGCAGTCGATTATAAAAGACGCAAGATGGCTCGGGTGGGAAGGCGACGTATATTACGCGTCGGACTATTTCGAGATTATGTATAACGCCGCCGTAACGCTCATTAAAAAGGGCAAAGCATACATCGACGACGTGACGCCCGAGGATATGAAAAAAATGCGCGGAACGCTTACCGAGGCGGGAGTGGAGAGTAAGTATCGCAACCGTCCCATAGCCGAAAGTTTGGAGCTTTTCGAACAGATGCGTGCGGGCAAGATTGCCGACGGCGCGCTTGTGCTTCGCGCAAAAATAGATATGGCAAGTCCAAACATAAACATGCGCGACCCCATTATATACCGAGTGCTTAAAGCGCACCACCACCGTCAGGGCGACAAATGGTGCGTGTATCCCATGTACGACTTTGCGCACCCCATAGAGGACGCGGTTGAAAACATAAGCCACAGTATATGCACGCTCGAATTCGAAGACCACCGCCCGCTTTACGATTGGGTGCTCAGAGAGTGCGAGTTTCCGCACCCGCCTCATCAGTACGAATTTGCGCGGCTGAATATTCGGCGCACGATTATGAGCAAACGGTACCTTAAAAAGCTTGTAGACGAAGAATTTGTTTCGGGTTGGGATGACCCCCGTATGCCCACGATAGCGGGACTGCGCCGTCGCGGTTATACACCCTCGTCGATACGCGAATTTTGCGAGCGCATAGGCGTGGCGAAGGCGAACAGCGAGGTTGAAACGGCTCAGCTCGAAAGTTGCATACGCGAAGAATTAAACGCAGCCGCGCCCCGCGCAATGGCTGTAATAGAGCCGCTCGAACTTGTGCTCGACAATCTGCCCGACGGATACTGCGAAGAACTCGACTTCGAAATCAATCAGTTTCAGCCCGAAAAAGGCAGTCGCAAAATAACGCTCACAAAGCGCGTGTATATTGAAAAAAGCGACTTTGCGGTTGTGCCTCCGCCCAAGTACAAGCGGCTTACCGTGGGCGGCACCGTGCGCCTTAAAAGCGGCTACATTATAAAGTGCACTGGCTACGACGGAACGGAGAACGACGTTAAGCGGGTTCACGCCGAAATTGTGGCGGGAACCAAAAGCGGCGAGGACAACAGCGGAATAAAGGTAAAGGGCGTTATTCATTGGGTGAGCGACAAAGCGGTAAAAGCCAAGGTGAGATTATACGACTATCTGCTTATCGATGACGATTCGATTCCCGACTTCAACGACAGATTAAACACCGAATCGCTTGTAGAAAAAGAGGCTCTTATCGAGGAATATTTAAGCAATGCGGCAAAAGGCGACTCGTTCCAGTTTATGCGTCAGGGATATTTCTGCCGCGATATTAAAGAAGGGCTCGTATTTAACCGCATTGTAGGCTTAAAGGACGCATATAACAAGCCGAAAGCTTAATATAAATAACGAAAAGCAAGGAAACCAAACGGAGGTTAAACCTTAACAATGAAAAATATACTTGTAACCGGCGGTAACGGATTTATAGGCGCGAATTTTGTTTCTATGTACAAAAACAAATACAATATTTGCGCGCCTTCGCGGGATACAATGGATTTAATGCGGTTCGAAGAAGTTTCGAAGATATTCCGCGAAAACAAATTCGACGCAGTGGTGCATCTTGCGGGTAAGCACGACGGACTCACTGGGTCGGTGTTAGAGGCGGATAATCTCATAATGTTTAAAAACGTGCAGTATGCGTCAACTCTTTACGGCGTTAAAAAGCTTATAGTGATAGGCGACGCCGCCGACGTGGATTTAAAACGTCCCGTTGAAAATTTTTCGGAAAGCGACTTCGGAAAAACGATTCCGCGCTCGGGTTACGGACTCAGCCGATACATGATACATTTGCTTGCAAGCAAGGATAAAATCAGTACCGTGTTGCGGTTTTTCGGCGTATACGGCGCGGGAGCGTCGGTTAAATACAACCGTCAGGTTGAAATTCTGTCGCATGCGATTACGGGCAAAAAGCAAATAGAACTTTCGGGCGACAAGACTTTTTCAACAATTTACGTAGAGGACGCGTGCAAAATAATTTCGCTGTTTTTGGATAACGACTACGAGCGCGGCGATTATAACGTGGCGTCGCCTGTTCCCGTTGCCTTATCCGATTTCGCCAAAAAAGCGAAAGCCTACGCAAAGAAGAACGACCGCGACGTTTCGGTAACTGTGGGTAAGTCCGACGAGTACGAAATGACGGCTTGCGTAGATAAGCTCATGTCGGCGATAGGCTCGTTTAAGTTCACCGCTCATTCAACGGGCATAAACAAAACGCTCGACTACTACAAAGCTCATAAGTCTAAGCTTAAACCGAAGGATTAAACGGTAATGAAATACGGAATTATTTTCGATATGGACGGCACGCTGTTCGATACGGGCGAGGGAATAAAGGCAAGCGCGCGTTACGCTTTAAATGCGGTGGGCGCGCCGCCTATGGCAGAGGACAAGCTTAATTTATTTATAGGTCCGTCGCTGTATCACAGCTTTTCGGTAACGGCGGGCTTAAACGAAGAAACGGCTTTAAAAGCGGTAGAGGCGTACCGCGAGCGGTACTTTGCGCACGACGTGTATCTTTCGCACCCGTATGACGGCATAAGCGAAATGCTTATCGAACTTACCCGATTAGGCTACGGCATAAGCATAGCGTCGAGCAAGCCGCTTGTTATGGTGGAAAAACTGCTTGAAAAGTACGACTATGCAAAATACTTTTCAAAGGTGATTGCTCCCGACTACGCCCACAAGAGCAATGACAAAAGCGGCATGGTGCAAAGGGCGAAAACGGCGGAACTCAACCTTATGGTGGGCGATACCGTGTACGATATAGACGGCGCGCACGGCGCGGGCATAAAGGTTGTTGCCGTAACCTACGGCTACGGCGTAAACGGAACTCTTGCCGCCGCCGACGCATTTGCCGCGAGTCCCGCCGAAATCATAACCATTGCAAACACCCGCAAAGATTTATTTGCGTAAGGCAAACAAACCGTTTGCGAACATAACGAAAAACACGACAGTAAAAAAATTAAAAGAGGATAAAACAGTGAATAAAAATATTACGTCCGACAACTTGCGCAAAATGTGGCTCGACTTTTACCGCAAAAAAGGTCATGCGATAATTCCGTCGGCATCTTTAATACCCGAAAACGACCCTACGGTGCTGTTTACAACGGCGGGAATGCACCCGCTTGTGCCGTACTTGCTCGGCGAACCGCACCCCGCCGGCAACCGTCTTGCCGACGTTCAGAAGTGCGTGCGCACGGGCGACATCGACGAAGTGGGCGACAACAGTCATTGCACTTTTTTCGAAATGCTCGGAAATTGGAGCTTGGGAGACTACTTCAAGTCCGAAATGATTAAATGGAGCTACGAGTTTCTTACAAGCGACGAATATTTGGGAATAAATCCCGATGATTTGGCGGTTTCGGTTTTCGCGGGCGACGCCGACTGCCCGCGTGACGAGGAGAGCGCGAAGCTTTGGATTGAATGCGGTATTAAAAAAGACCACGTGTTTTATCTTCCCAAAGAGAATAATTGGTGGGGACCCGCGGGTAAAACGGGACCTTGCGGACCTGACACCGAAATGTTTATTCTGCGCGGCAAGCCGTGCGGCAAAGATTGCAGTCCCGCGTGCGACTGCGGGCACTATCTCGAAATATGGAACGACGTGTTTATGCAGTACAACAAAACCGCCGAGGGCACGTTTGAACCGCTCAGCCGCCGCAATGTTGATACGGGCATGGGCTTAGAGCGCACGCTTTGCATTTTGCAGGGCAAGCCGAGCGTTTACGAAACCGACATATTCCTGCCTATAATTGCCGCAATCGAAAAGCTCAGCGGCAAAAAGTACGGCGCGACGGCAGACGAAACGCGCGCAATACGCATAATTGCCGACCATGTGCGCACTGCCGTATTTATGATAGGCGACGAAAAGGGCATAACGTGCTCTAACGTAGACCAAGGATATATTCTGCGCAGACTTTTGCGCCGCGCAATACGCTATATCAAACAGCTTAATATGAATAGGGGCGACATTGCCGAAATTGCGAACGCCGTAATTACGCGCTATAAAGACGCATACCCCGAACTTACCGAGTCGGCGGACAAAATCCGAGATGAAATACTGCGCGAAGAAGAAAGGTTCGAAAAAACCTTAACTGCGGGCATACGCGAGTTTGAAAAGCTGTGCGGCTATTTGGTGGGCGATACGGTTTCGGGCAAAGCGTGCTTTAAGCTTTACGACACCTACGGATTTCCGATTGAAATGACGGAAGAACTCGCCGCCGAGCGCGGACTTAAAATCAACCGCGCCGACTTTGAAAAGCTGTTCGAAGAACACCGCGCAAAGAGTCATGCGGGAGCGGAGCAACGCTTTAAGGGCGGACTTGCCGACAACACCGAGGCAACGGCTAAGCTTCACACCGCAACGCACTTAATGCACCGTGCGCTTAAAACCGTGTTGCACGACGAAAACGTAAACCAAAAGGGAAGCAACATAACCGCCGAGCGTCTCAGATTCGACTTTACGTTCGGCAGGGCTTTGACTCCCGAAGAAATACAAGAGGTGGAAAAACTCGTAAACGAGGCTATTGCCGCAGACGTTGAAGTGGTGTGCGAAGAAATGACGGTCGACGAGGCTAAAAAAGCGGGCGCGGTAGGTCTGTTTGCAAGCAAGTACGGCGAAAAAGTAAAAGTTTACACAATGGGCAAATTCAGCAAAGAAATCTGCGGAGGTCCTCATGCCGCGCGCACCGGCGAACTCGGACATTTCAGAATAGTAAAAGAGCAGTCGTCGTCGGCGGGAGTACGCCGCATAAAGGCGGTACTCGAATGATTCGCGTAATATATTCGTATCTTAAAAGCGCGCTCGTGTTTTCGGTAATGCTGTGCGCCGTAATTGCGGGCATTGTGCTTGTAAGCCTTTATACGCCCGATACGTTTAATCTCGTAGTGCGCATTGTGGGGCTTGTGCTTTTGCTTGTGGTTACGTACACCGCGGTTTACGCGTACACCTTTAAACTTATTTACACCGAAATCCACACTCTCGGCTACACAGATTGCAACTGCGAAAAACTTGCCGAGCGCATGTATAAACTTTCGCGCAGAGCAACTTTCGGCAGTGCGAAAGGCGCGCTTTTAATAGAATACGCAAACGCGCTTGTTTACATGGGCAAATACAAAAACGCCCTTATTGCCGCGTCCGACGCGATAGTTGCGGCAAAAGACGGCATTAAAGGCGAGGCGGCTATTTGCTTTTGCGAAATATATTTTATGGAGTCCGACGCCGAATACTTTAACAAATACTACGCAAAGGCAACCGAAACTTTAAACAAGCTTTTAAACTCCAAATCGTCCGCCGACCGCGCCGTTGCATCTGCCCGTCTTACGGCAATACAGGCAATGAATTACGTGCTTTGCGGCAACCGTGACTCGGCACTGAATTTATTAAACGGTTTCAATGCCCCCGACACTCCGATTCTTATTAAGAGGAATTTGGAAGAATTAAGGAAAATTATTCAGCCTTTTTGATTGCAAAAAGATACTTCCCAACTTTTTGGCATCAAAAAGTTGGGCAAAAACCGCAAAAGGGAGGGGCTAACTTTCGAAGTCGCCCCTCCCTTTATCGTTTTTGCTAAGCTTTTTTCGATAAAAAAGCGTTGAGTTGTTACACAATTAAATTAAGCAGTCTGCCTTTAATGTAAATTGCTTTTTTAACAGCCGCGCCGCCGAGAGCCTCGATTACGGCGGGGTCGGCAAGCGCCGCGGCTTTTGCCTGCTCGTCGGTTGCGTCCGCGCTTACGTTTATTCGGCTTTTAAGCTTGCTGTTAATCTGAACGGCGATTTCGATTTCGTCTTTTTTAAGCGCGCTCTCGTCGCATACGGGGTAGGCGAGTTTAAACACCGTGCCTTTTCCGCCGCATTGTTCGTGCAATTCTTCCGCGACGTGCGGGCAAAACGGCGCAAGCAGTTTAATAAGCTCGTCGGATACGTAGCGGAGATACGAATAGTCGCAGTCTTTTTCGCTCTCGTATTTGTACATTGCATTTGTCAGTTCCATAAGCCGCGCAATAGCGGTGTTGAACGAAAAAGTTTCGAAGTCGGCTGTTACCGATTTAATAGTGTAATTAAGCGAGTAGGCAAGCTCTTTTTCCGATTTGGATTCTGCAACCTTGCGGCTCTTTTTAGCCGATTCGTGCGATTTAAGCACTATGCGCTCAACGCGGTCGAGGAATTTCGCAATCGGTTTAATGCCGTCGTCGCTCCACGCTCCGCCCTCGGTAAAGGCGAATCTGAACATTAAAAACATGCGGAACACGTCCGAGCCGTACTCGTTTACGTAAATATCGGGGTTTATCACGTTGCCGCGGTTCTTACTCATTTTATAGCCGTCGGGTCCCAAAATAAGCCCTTGATGCACAAGCGAAGTAAACGGTTCGTCAAAGTGCAGGTAGCCCATATCGCGCAACGCTTTTGTTATAAAACGGGCGTAAAGAAGGTGCATGCACGCGTGTTCCGCGCCGCCGATGTATTTGTCTACGGGCAGCATTTTGTCGATATACTCGGTGTTAAACGGCTCACGCTCGTTCTTGTTGTCGGGATAGCGCAGATAGTACCAACTCGAACACACGAAAGTATCGAGGGTGTCGGGGTCGCGGTGAGCGGGTTTTCCGCACACGGGGCAAACCGTGTTCATATACTTTTCGCTTTTTCTGAGCGGCGATGCGCCGTCGGGCGTAAAGTTCACGTCGTCGGGCAGAACAACGGGCAAGTCTTTTTCGGGAACGGGTACTGCGCCGTGTTCGGGGCAGTATATAACGGGAATCGGAGTGCCCCAGTAACGCTGACGCGAAACCGACCAATCGCGCAGGCGGTAGTTCACCTTTTTGCCGCCCTTGCCGATTTTGGTTAAATGTTCTTGAATTTTCTTTATAGCGTCCGCGCTTTTAAGTCCGTTAAACGGCTCGCTGTTTTCGGTTATTCCGTATTCGCAGTAGGGAAGTTCGCCTTTGCCGTTTTCGGCTTTGATTACGGGATTTACGGGGAGATTGTATTTTTGCGCAAAAGCAAAATCGCGTTCGTCGTGAGCGGGAACGCCCATTACCGCGCCCGTGCCGTAAGTGCCGAGGCAGTAGTCCGCAATCCACACGGGAACTTTTTTGCCGCTTACGGGGTGAATACAGTATGCGCCCGTAAACACACCCGTTTTTTCGCGCACCGACGAAAGCCTGTCGATGTCGCTTGCTTTGCTTGTTTCGAGCTTGTACGACTCTACCGCCGCCTTGCACTCGGGAGTGGTGATTTCGTCTACAATGGGTTTTTCGGGTGCAACCACAACGTAAGAAACGCCCATAACCGTGTCGGCGCGGGTGGTAAACACCGTTATGCCGTCGTTGCGTCCCTCTAAGTCAAAGGTTATTTCCGTGCCTTCGCTTTTGCCTATCCAGTTGCGTTGCATGGTTTTGGTTTTTTCCGGCCAGTCGATTTTATCCAAATCACGGAGAAGTTCTTCGGCGTAGTCGGTGATTTTGAAAAACCACTGCGTCATTTCTTTGCGCACTACCGCCGTGCCGCAACGCTCGCAACAGCCGTCTACAACTTGCTCGTTTGCTATAACGGTATTGCACGAGCCGCACCAGTTTACGGGTGCTTTTTTCTGATACGCGAGTCCGTGTTTATAAAGCTGAATAAACAGCCACTGCGTCCAACGGTAGTATTCGGGCAGGCACGTGCTTATTTCGTGTTCCCAATCGTAGGTTGCGCCCATGTCGCAAAGCTGACGCTCCATAGTCTTGATGTTTTTAAGAGTGTTCTCTTTGGGGTGCGTGCCCGTTTTAATCGCGTAGTTTTCGGCGGGGAGTCCGAACGCGTCGAATCCCATAGGGTGAAACAGCTCGTGCCCCGTCATCTTTTTAAAACGCGCAAAAGTGTCGGCGGGCGCAAAGTTAAACCAGTGTCCGAGGTGCAGATTCGCGCCGGAAGGGTACGGCCACATTTCAAGCGAGTAGTATTTTTTATCCGCGTTCTTTTTGTTAAAACCGTTGCATTTGTTGTTTTCCCAGTATGCGTTCCACTTTTTGTCAAGCGACTTGTAATCCATATAAAGTAATCTCCGAAATTTTCTGTACCGACTAATTATACAGCACACGCAGAGATAAGTCAAGTATTGTAAAACGGAGCGCGACGCCGCTATGCTGTTTAAACTTTTCAAAGGGCGGGCGCAAAAACTTGACACGGCGGGCATTATGGAATAAAATAATTAGGTAAATATTTCACAAGGGTTTAAGCTATGTATTACAGAACTCATAATTGTAACGAACTTCGCGCGTCCGACAAGGGCAAAACCGTTAAAATCGCAGGTTGGCTCGACAGCAAGCGCGACAAGGGCGGACTTTTGTTTGCCGTTATCCGCGATTTTTACGGCGTTACGCAGGTTGTTGCCGACAGCGAGCCGTTTATATCCGAGTTGCGCGATATTCCTACCGAATCCACCGTTTCGGTAGAGGGCAAAGTCGTGCTTCGCACGGCTCCCAACGATAAACTCCCCACGGGACTTATAGAGATTGTGCCTTCGAAGGTGGAAGTTTTGGGGCGCAGAACCGTTCCCGCTCTGCCGTTCGAAGTTGCGTTTTCAACCGAGGCGGGCGAGGACGCTCGGCTTAAATACCGCTTTTTGGATTTACGCAACAGCACGGTGCGCGATAAAATCGTACTGCGTTCAAACATAATAGCCGATTTGCGCAGACTCATGACCGAGCGCGGCTTTACCGAGATTTCCACGCCCATTCTTACAAGCTCGTCGCCCGAGGGAGCGCGCGACTACATTGTGCCCAGCCGTCTGTATCCGGGCGAATTTTACGCGTTGCCGCAAGCCCCGCAACAGTATAAGCAACTGCTTATGTGCTCGGGATTCGATAAGTATTTTCAGATTGCGCCGTGTTTCCGCGACGAAGACGCGCGCGCCGACCGTTCGCCGGGCGAATTTTATCAGCTCGATATCGAAATGGCGTTTGCCACGCAAGACGACGTTTTCGCCGTATTGGAAGAAGTTCTGCCTCCCGTGTTCTCGAAGTACTCGGGATTCGACGCCGACAAGCCGCCTTTTAAGCGCATACCGTATCGCGAGGCACTCGAAACTTACGGTACCGACAAACCCGACTTACGCAATCCCCTTAAAATATGCGACATAACCGATATTATGAGCGGTTGCGGATTTGCCGCAATCGAAAACAAAACGGTAAAGGCAATTCCCGTAACGGCTGCAAGTGTTGCGCGCAAGTGGATAGACAAAACCGCCGAGGAATTTAACGTAAAAACCGAGGGCGGGGCAATGTATTGGTTTAAGCTCGACGAGCAGGGGAATCCCGCGGGCGGAATATCCAAGTTCGTGTCCGAGCGCATAGACGAATTAAAACAGCGTCTTAATTTAAAGGCGGGTTCGTTTGTAGCAGTGGTTGCCGAAGACAAGCTTTCGGCGGTGCAGAAACGTGCGGGAATCTTGCGCACCATGCTCGGCACGGGGCTCGATTTAATCGAAAAAAATGTTTACCGCTTTTGTTGGATAGTCGATTTCCCTATGTACGAAATAGGCGAGGAGAGCGGCGAACTCGAATTTTGCCACAACCCGTTTTCTATGCCTCAGGGCGGCTTAAAAGCACTCGCCGAAAAAGACCCCCTCGACGTGCTTGCGTATCAGTACGACATTGTTTGCAACGGCGTTGAGCTAAGTAGCGGCGCGGTTCGCAACCACGACCCCGAAATCATGCTTAAAGCGTTCTCGATTGTCGGCTTGGGTAAGGAAGAAGTGGAAAGCAAATTTCCCGCATTGTATCACGCGTTCGAATTCGGCGCGCCTCCTCATGCGGGCGTTGCCCCCGGAGTGGACCGCATGGTTATGCTTATATCCGATACGGTGAATATTCGCGAAGTAATCGCGTTCCCCATGAACGCCAAAGCGCGCGACCTTCTTATGTGCGCCCCTTCGCCCGTAAATCCCGCTCAATTATCCGACGCCAACATAGCCGTAAAAGCCAAAAAAAAATAAGTAATTTTTAATCGCTTATCCCGTAAAATTTCCCGTAACGTCGGGAAAATAAAAAGGGTGGGGTAAAAATCCCGCCCCATATAAGCTTCCGTAGTTAAATGGATATAACAACCCCCTCCTAAGGGGTCGTTGTGGG
>CAMUAL010000036.1 GCA_947086925.1 uncultured Clostridia bacterium | reverse complement strand
GTGATTTGGTGGGTTCCGTTGCTTGTTACGGTAACGAAATAGACGATTTGTTTGTGAGTGAACAATATCAAGGAAAAGGTATCGGCAAACAACTGCTTTTGTGGGGAATGAATTATATAAGAAGTAAAAACAATTCTCCGATACATTTACACGTTGCGGAATGGAACAAAAGAGCCGTAATGCTTTATAAAAGCGCAGGCTTTACCATCGTAAAAACAGAGATAATCGTACGATAAACGATAATTTATATAAGGAGTTGGTATAAAATGAAGCTCTGCATTGTATTAGCCGGAATAGTCCTAACAAAATAAAATTATAAGGAGATAATATTTATGGCTATTCCGGACGGAAAAAAGATATATCCCCGCGAAGGGGACAGTCGGATTGTATATCTTAAAAACGTGATAACAAACCCGAATATAGAGGTCGGAGATTTTACGTTCTATAATGACTTCGTAAATGATTCGAAAGACTTTGAAAAGAACAATGTACTTTATCACTACCCGATTAATAACGATAAGTTGATTATCGGAAAGTATTGCTCTATTGCTTGTGGTGCACGATTTTTGTTTAATAGCGCAAATCATACAATGCGCTCATTGTCAACATACCCATTCCCGATTTTCTATGATGAGTGGGAACACGGTATATGGGCAGACAAAGCATGGGACAATAAAGGTAACATTGTAATTGGCAATGATGTATGGATAGGATATGAAGCTGTCATTATGGCAGGAGTAACGATAGGCGACGGGGCAATTATCGGCACACGCGCAGTTGTTACAAAAGATGTGCCGCCGTACACGATTGTAGGCGGTGTTCCCGCAAAGCCTATTCGCAAGCGGTTTTCGGAAGATGTTATCGAACGCTTATTAAATTTGAAGTGGTGGGATTTGCCGTTCGAAACGGTAAGCAAAATCATAAAAGATATACAAGAAGGAAACATTGATTCCGTAATGTTTCATTTGCAAAAATAAAACGCAATACAATCACTATGTAAAGATAAAAAGCAAGGAAGAGTATTCCTTGCTTTTTAGTTATTATTCTGCTATGGCAGGTATGAAGCAAAAATTGCCTGCAACCTTTGGTCCGAAAACGGGTGCCGCTTTTACGGCGGGATTTTCAAATCGGCTAAGGGGTGCCATCCGTACTTTACGCAGAGTGGCAAAGACAGAGAAGATAACCCCGACCAATATATCGCAAACTTTTGCAACGGTGCAACTGCCGGTTTTAAATATTTTGAATTCGGCGGCGTAAATAAAATTTCCGTAGAAATTTGCGGAAACGCGGACGGGATTATGACGGTAACCGACGGAACCGATATTGTGGCACGCGTAAACGTAAAACCTTGCAGAACACGAACCGAATACTCTGCTAACATAAATATCGAAAACGGAACAAAACCTTTGTATTTTACGTATAATGGCAAAGGTAAGTTCGATTTCATTTCATTTTCGCTTAAACAAGAGTAACCAATGGCATTTTGAATTACGGTTTTTCAGTTAAAGTTTAAATTTGAGACTAAGCGATTAAAATATGTTTTTAATCTGTATATTTACAAAAAGAACAGAAGCTTTGATTTCAAGTTTCTGTTCTTTTCACTGTAATTTTAAGCGTATGCCGTTAAAATCGATTCTTTGTGAATTTTTCTGCCGACGCTCGGTTGCGTGCGTTTTTTCGTAAAGTAATTTGTTAATGATAAAAAATCAAAAATTCTCCAACTCTTTGCGTAGAGCGTTAATGCGGGTAATAACTGTTTTCTTTGCGGGACCGCCCGTTATTTTGCGTGCCGACACTATGTTTTTGATTTTCACGACATCGAGTATATCGCTTTCGAAAAGCTCCGAAAAATGTTTGTATTCGTCTGTGTCGAGTTCGTCAAGCGTTTTGTCGTTTTCACAGCAGTAGCGAACAAGCTGTCCGACCGCTTTGTGTGCGTCGCGGAACGGCAGACCCTTTTTAACCAAATAGTCGGCGCAGTCGGTTGCGGCTGTGTATCCGCCGGACGCGCCGTCTGCCATAACGTCACCGTTAAATGTGAGCGAGGGAAGAAGCGAAGTGAATACGTTAAGACACATTTTTACCGTGTCCTCGCAGTCGAAAACCGCCTCCTTGTCTTCCTGCATATCTTTGTTGTACGAAAGGGGAAGCCCTTTCATAACGGTGAGCATTGTAATAAGACTTCCGTAAACGCGTCCCGTTTTGCCGCGTATAAGCTCGCTTAAATCCGGATTCTTTTTTTGCGGCATTATGCTCGACCCTGTGCTGAACTCGTCGCTTAAAGTAACAAAGCCGAACTCGTCGCTTGCCCAGTAAATAAGTTCCTCGTTAAAGCGCGACATGTGCATCATAAATATCGAGCATGCCGACATGAATTCTATTATAAAGTCACGGTCGGAAACTCCGTCGAGCGAATTTTGCGAAATTTCGGGAAAATCGAGAAGTTCGGCTACGCGCTTGCGGTTAAGCGGATAAGATGTAGCGGTGCATGCGCCGCTTCCGAGCGGCATTACGTTAATGCGTTTGCGGCAGTCTGCAAAACGTCGTATGTCGCGCATAAACATTTCGCAGTACGCACCCAAATGGTGGGCAAGCGTTGTTGGCTGAGCCTTTTGCATGTGAGTGTAAGCGGGCATATACGTTTCCGTGTTTAGAAGCATTATGTCACACATAGTATCGATTAAGTCACGTAATAACGCTGTGATTTCGGTTACGGCGTCACGCAAGTACAGGCGAATATCGAGCGCAACCTGGTCGTTGCGAGAGCGTCCCGTGTGCAGTTTTTTTCCTACGCTGCCGAGCCTTTTGGTCAGTTCTTCCTCGACAAACATATGTATGTCTTCTGCGTCGGCAATAACGAGTTTGCCGTCTTCTATGTCGGCAAGTATCGCCGAAAGGGCGCGGCAAATATCGTCTGCCTCGGCAACCGAAATTATGCCGCACTCCCCGAGCATCGTTGCGTGCGCAATACTGCCCGTTATGTCGTGTCTATACATGCGCTTATCTATGCTCAGCGAGCTGTTAAAATCGTCGGCTTGTTTGTTGAGTGCGGCATTAAACCGTCCCGACCACATTTTCATTAAGGTAACCTCTGTTATTTCTTTTTGTTTCTTTGAAGCATTTTTGCCCGCACTTTAAGCGGCAATCCGAACAGATTGATAAAGCCTGCCGAATCTTTTTGGTCGTAAACTTCGTCTGCGCCGAAAGTCGCAATGTCCTCGTCGTACAGAGAGTAGGGGGATTTTACTCCCGCGCCGATTATGTTGCCCTTAAACAGTTTAAGTCGAACGGTACCCGTTACGGTTTGCTGTGTGGAGTCTACAAACGCGCTGAGTGCTTCGCGCAGAGGGGTGAACCAATTACCGTCGTAAACAAGTTCGGCGAATCTGAGCGCAACTTGCTCTTTATAATGGAATGTAGCACGGTCGAGCGTAAGTTCTTCGAGGTTATGGTGAGCGGCGTACAATATAGAACCTGCGGGATTTTCGTACACGCCGCGCGATTTCATGCCCACAAGACGGTTTTCAACCATATCGCACACGCCTACGCCGTGCTTTGCGCCTATTTCGTTAAGCTTTTCGAGCAATTTTGCGGGGGAGAGCTTTTTGCCGTTTACCGCAATAGGTTCGCCCTTTACAAACTCGATTTCCACGTATTCTGCATTGTCGGGTGTTTTGTTTAAGGGGTTGCTTATTAAAAGCATTTCGTCGTTAGGTTCGTTCCACGGGTCTTCGAGGTCGCTTCCTTCGTGCGACAAGTGCCATATATTGCGATCCATAGAGTAGGGGTGTTTTTTTGTCACGGGAACGTCGAGTCCGCGGGCTTCGGCGTAAGCGATTTCTTCTTCACGCGACTTAATGTCCCATATGCGCCACGGTGCTATTATTTTCATATCGGGGCTTAGTGCTTTTATAGACAGCTCGAAACGTACTTGGTCGTTGCCTTTGCCCGTGCAACCGTGGCAAATGGCGGCGGCGCCTTCGCGTTCTGCGATTTCCACAAGACGCTTTGCTATAACGGGGCGTGCGAAGCTTGTACCCAAAAGGTATTTGCCTTCGTACACCGCGCCTGCTTTAAGCGTGGGAAAAACGTAATCTATAACAAATTCTTCCGTCAAATCCTCGATAAATATTTTTTCCGCTCCGCTCTTTATTGCCTTTTCGTTAAGTGGCGCGAGTTCTTCGCCTTGTCCTACGTCGGCGGCTACGGCTATTACTTCGCAGTCGTAGTGCTCTTTAAGCCACGGAATAATAATGGTAGTATCGAGTCCTCCCGAATATGCCAGAACAATTTTCGTTTTTTTCATTCTAAACTCCTTGATGTAAGTCAATCACTTGACTTTACGTTAAATAAATACTATATTATATAATAATACATTTTGTTCGAATTAGCAAGAAAATTGTAGCATAATTCGCAGAAAACGGGAGAGTAATTTGATTATTCTTGGAATCGACCCCGGCTATGCCACAATAGGCTACGGCGTGATAAAAAAAGAGGGAGCGGATTTAAACGCAATAGATTACGGTGTTATTCAGACTCCCAAAGACGAGAGTATTCCGGTGCGCCTTGCCATGCTCGACGATGCGCTTACGTCGATTATAAACAAATTCAAGCCCGATGCCGTATCGGTAGAAGAACTGTTTTTCAATACAAACATTACAACGGGCATAAAGGTTGCGCAGGCTCGCGGAGTGATACTTTTGTGTGCCGTTAAAAAGTGCGGCAGGCTTTACGAATACACGCCGCTTCAAATAAAGCAGTCGCTTACGGGCAACGGTAGAGCCGAGAAACAGCAAGTTCAGTTTATGGTTAAGTCGCTGTTAAAGCTTAAATCCGTTCCTAAGCCCGACGATGCCGCCGACGCGCTCGCTGCCGCTGTATGTCACGCAAGTTTCGGAGAATACGCTCAGCGAATTTTAAGTTAAGAGGTAAGTTATGTATAACTACATAAAAGGTATATTGGCGGCGGTCGACGAGAACATTGCCGTTGTTGAGGCATGCGGAATAGGGTACGAATTTTGCGTAAGTTCCAATACCGCTCGGCGGCTCGGAAATATCGGCGACGAGTGCAAGGTTTATTGCTATTTAAATGTCAAAGAGGACGATATGAGTTTGTTCGGCTTTGCCGACACTGCCGAAAAGGATTTGTTTATTAAGCTAATCAACGTATCGGGAATAGGATGCAAAATGGCAATATCAATACTCGGAAGCGGTACTTTGTCTGACATAATATCCGCAATCGCTACTGCCGATGTCGGAAAATTGAGTAAAATTAAGGGAATAGGCAAAAAAACAGCCGAAAGAATGGTTGTGGAGTTGCGCGATAAAATATCGCCGAATTCAGAATTTAATGTAACTCCCGCACAATTTATAGCTGCCGTTGATTCCGAGGCGGTTGAGGCACTGCTTTCGCTCGGATTTACCCGTCAAGAGGCGCAATCGGCTGTTGCACGTGTTTATAAGTCGGGCATGAGTACCGAACAAATCATAATGCTCGTGCTCAAAGGATAACGTCGGAGAAATCATATGGAAGAAGAAAGATTTATCACAAGTACCAAGATAGCCGACGATAAGGCACTCGACGCGACTCTGCGCCCCAAAACTTTAAACGAATATGTCGGGCAAGATAAAATCAAAAGCAATTTAAAGGTATTTATCGAGGCCAGCAAAAAACGCCATGAGGCTCTCGACCACGTGCTTTTATACGGACCTCCCGGGCTCGGAAAGACTACTCTGTCACACATAATAGCCACTGAGTTGGGCGTTCAGATTCGTATTACAAGCGGCCCGTCTATCGAACGTGCGGGCGACCTTGCCGCAATACTTACGAATCTTAACGAAAACGATGTGCTGTTTGTGGACGAAATTCACAGGCTTAACCGAGCGGTTGAAGAAATACTTTATCCCGCCATGGAAGATTACGCTTTGGATATTGTTATAGGAAAAGGTCCGTCGGCGCGTAGTATGAGGCTTGATTTGCCGCGTTTCACTCTTATAGGCGCAACAACTCGCGCCGGTATGCTTACCGGTCCGCTACGCGACCGTTTCGGCGTAATATGCAGGCTCGAAATGTATTCGCCCGAAGATTTGGCTGTAATAGTAAAACGCAGTGCGGGAATACTCGATATAGATTTGACTCGCGAGGCCGCGGTTGAAATTTCGCGTCGTAGCAGGGGTACTCCGCGTATCGCAAACCGCTTGCTTAAACGAGTGCGCGATTTTGCGGAAGTAGAGCGGAACGGTAAAGTGGATACCGATTTATGTAAGCACGCGCTCGATTTGCTTGAAGTCGACTCTCTCGGACTCGACTATAACGACCGAAAATATCTTGCCGCCGTAATGCAGAAGTTCGAGGGCGGTCCCGTTGGACTCGATACCGTAGCGTCTGCGATAAACGAAGAAGCGGTTACGATAGAGGACGTTATCGAGCCTTATTTGTTGCAACTCGGATTTATAGCGCGTACTCCTCGCGGCAGGGTGTGTTTACCTGCGGCATATAGGCATATGGGGCTTACCCCTAAAACCGCTACGGGCGAACAACTCGGATTCAAAGAATGAATTTACGGATTAAAATATGAAAACAAGCGACTTTTATTACGATTTGCCCGAAGATTTGATTGCTCAGCATCCCGTATATCCGCGCGACAGTTCGCGTTTGTTGGTATACGACAGAGCGTCGGACAAAAGACAGGATAGGGTGTTTTCCGACTTGCCCGATTTTTTGAAAAAGGGCGACGTGCTTGTGATAAACAATACTCGCGTATTGCCTGCACGCATATACGGAATAAAAACGGAAACGGGCGCAAAAATAGAATTTCTTTTGCATAAAAGACTTAGTATTACCGATTGGGAAGTTTTGGTAAAACCCGCAAAACGCCTTAAAGCGGGCAGTGAAGTTGTGTTTTCCGAAGCTCTTAAAGCGGAGATTTTATGCGTCGAAAACGAGGGAATAGCAAAAGTCAGATTTTATTTCGACGGAGTATTCGAGGCGGAACTTTCCAAAATAGGCGAAATGCCTCTGCCTCCGTATATAAAAGAAAAACTGCCCGACTTCGAGCGTTATCAAACGGTATACTGTAAAAAAGACGGTTCATCGGCCGCGCCCACCGCAGGACTTCACTTTACACCCGAGCTTTTGAATAAAATCAAAGATATGGGGGTTGAAGTAGCGGAAGTATTGCTTCACGTAGGGCTTGGGACTTTTCGCCCCGTAAAGGTCGACGATGTTGAAAATCATAAAATGCATAGCGAACATTTCGAAATAACGCAATCCGTATGCGACGTTATAAATAAAGCCAAAAACGAGGGCAGACGGATAATTGCGGTGGGTACTACGTCTGTAAGAGTACTCGAAAGTGCCGCAAATTCCGACGGTTCGGTAAAGCCGATGTGCGGAGAAACGGAAATTTTCATATATCCGCCGTACAGATTCAAAACGGTTGACGCGTTAATCACAAACTTTCATTTGCCCGAATCTACACTTTTAATGCTTGTATCCGCATTTTGCGGAAGGGATAAAGTGCTTGAATTATATAATTACGCCGTGGGCAGTAAGTATCGTTTTTTCAGTTTCGGCGACGCGATGATGGTCTTATAACCGTCGAAATACGGCGTTGCGCTGCGGCAACCCTCAGTCATTTACGATTTAGTAAACTCCTTCGGGTTTTCCTCGCGCGCCTTGTCTTTCTCGGTTCTAAGCCCCTCACGTCCTGCTTCGCGTAAGTATAGCCGACGCGTGCCTCATCCTTTCAACTTCGCAATAGTTCGTCAAGTTTGCGCGCTTATCGGTCACGTACGTCTATGCGCGCCCCGTCGTCGCTACGCACTTTCCTGCTTTTGTTCGTTTATAGAATGCGGCATCCCGCCATACGTGCAAGTGCGGGACACAATTCTTTTATTATAACCGTAGAAAAATACAAAAACAATTAAAACAAATTGGAGCTGAATTTATTTAATATGCCGAAATTCGAATATAAAGTTTTACACGTTTGTAAGCAAAGCGGCGCGCGAGTGGGCGAACTCACCACTCCGCACGGCAAAATTGTCACGCCCGTATTTATGCCCGTGGGAACGCAGGCAACCGTTAAGGCGCTTACTCCGCGTGCGGTTGAAGAAACGGGAGCGCAAATACTCTTATCCAATACTTATCATTTGTATATGCGTCCGGGGCATAAGCTTGTGGAAAAAGCCGGTGGTTTGCATAAGTTTATGGGGTGGAACAAGCCAATACTTACCGACAGCGGCGGATTTCAGGTGTTTTCGCTTGCTAAACTGAACAACATAACCGACGACGGCGTTCTTTTCCATTCGCATTTAGACGGAAGTAAGCATTTCTTTACTCCCGAGCTTGCAATGGAAATAGAAAACAGTTTGGGCGCGGATATAATAATGGCTTTTGACGAATGCAGTACTTACGGAGCCGATTACGATTATGCGAAAAAAGCACTTAACCGCACGGTTAAGTGGTTAAAGCGGTGTTATGACACGCATAGTAACGAAAATCAAATGCTTTTCCCTATAATTCAGGGTAATATGTATGAGGATTTACGCCTTCAATCGATAGAACAAACCGTGCCGTACGCAAAGTGCGGAATTGCGATAGGCGGATTGAGCGTAGGCGAACCCAAAGAAATTATGTATCGCATTATGGACGCAATGCAACCGCACTATCCTGCGAACATGCCTCGATACCTTATGGGAGTTGGAAGTGCCGACTGTTTGGTGGAGGGCGTATTGCGAGGAATCGATATGTTTGATTGCGTTCTGCCTACACGTACCGCGCGATACGGCACGGCAATGACGAGCAGAGGCAAAGTATCGGTGCGCAATGCAAGCTATAAAGAGGATTTTACAACGCTTGACCCCGACTGCGACTGTTATTGCTGTAAAAATTTCACAAAAGCATACTTGCGTCATCTTATAAACACCGATGAAATTTTAGGTGCCGAGCTACTGAGCATGCACAACATACATTATCTTATTAAACTGACAGAGCGTATGCGCGAAGCGATTTATGCCGACAGATTTCTTGATTTTGCGGAGGAATTTCGCAACTCAAAAGAATATTGCTGAGCAAATGATTGCATAAATGCCGAAAAACCGCGTTAAATCGCTTGCTTTGTGCGGATAAATTTGATATAATATTCGGGTATGACTCGCACAGTCCGCTGTTCTATTTAAAATTCCGTAGGGCATGAATGTGTGTATATGAACCAAAAGGAGGTAAGTCATGGCAAACAGTATAATAGAAGCAATCGAAAAAGAGTATCTTAAAGCCGAAGTTCCCTCGTTCAATGTGGGCGACGTAGTTAAAGTCGGCGTTAAGGTAGTAGAGGGCAACCGCGAAAGAACTCAGGCGTTCGAGGGTACGGTAATAGCTAAGCGCAACGGCGGAGTGCGCGAAACATTTACGGTGCGCCGCGTATCGTTCGGCGTAGGAATCGAAAGAACCTTTCCGCTTCATTCGCCCCGTATCGAGAGCATAACGGTAGTACGCAAGGGTAAAGTACGCAGAGCTAAACTTTATTATCTTCGTAAGCTTTCCGGCAAAGCTGCCAAAATAAAGGAAGTCAAATAATTCCTTAAAAAAGCAACAGGCATAAAAGCAAGATTTACATAATCTTGCTTTTTGTTTTGTCTATCGGCTAAAAAAAACTTGATTATTTTATCAAAGTATATTATTATAAGAAATAGGATAAAACCGTAATGTGCGGAAAATCCGCGCGTTTTCGGTTGTTATATATATATTATTACGGAGTAAAATGCTTATGAAATTTACGGGTGTGCTTTTATCGGTATCGGCAGTCAACGTGTTGTTTCCGTTGTTATTTTCACTGTTTACCGTTGCCATAGCGGCAGTTTTCGTGTGGCTAATGGTGCGTACGGTGGGAAAGACCGAAAGCGCGGCGGGCGATGGCGCGGAGAGTTCCAAACAACTCAATATGGGAGCGTTGTTGCTCGTGGCTCTTGTCATAGGGCTTATTTTGCGCCTTATATTCGTATTTGTGATAAGAGGTTTTCTTTCGGATGTAAACGTAATTACAGATATGTTCAAACAGCTTGCGTCAAACGGTTTCGGCGGTTCATATTACAAAAACGAAGGGACGGCGATTTTCCCGCTGAGTTATTATATTTATTCGCTTTTCGGAGCGTTTGCGAATCTGTTTTCGTTAGACGCAAATTCGGTAGTAATGCCGTTTTTCGTTAAGTTTCCGCTTATAATATCCGACCTTATAACGGCGTTTGTGCTGTACAAGCTTACCAAAAAATATCTTAACTCGGTAGCCGCGGTAATAGTTGCGGGTTTTGTGTGCGTATTTCCCGTCTTTGTATTTGCTTCGTCCGTTTGGGGAACGCAGTATTCGCTCCTTGCAATGTTTCTCGCGCTTTCGTTTTACTTTTTGTCGTCGAAAAATTTCATTGCTACGATAGGCTGTTACGGGGCGGCCATGCTTGCCCATAAAGATGCGATTTATCTGTTTCCGCTGTTTGCGGTTTTCGTAATTTACGGTCTTGTAAAAGCAAGTATCGCCGTTCATAAGGAAAAGGGCATTACTTTTAAAGGGGTGCTTAATAATCCCGCTTTGCGTCCCGTGTTTACCATACCCGTAAGCATTGTGTGCATGCTGATAATTTCTTACCTGATTTCTTTGCCGCTAATGATAGGTTCGTTCGGCGCGGGATTCTTCACGTTTATTTACCGCATATATCTTGCACCCGTTGCTACGTTCGATTTATTCGGGCGCAACTCGCTCGGCATATTCAATCTGTTTATGAGAAACGGTAAGGGGCTCAGTTCGCGTTTTCCGTCGATTGTGTTTGCCGTACTGTTTGCGGTGATTATTACGGGCATAGTGCTTTTGGTGTATCTGAGCAAAAAGAACAGAGCTAATCTCGTATTTTTGGGCGGCTACATTTTACTTACGCTTGCAACCTATTTTGTCGGATTTACCGAATTTAGTTTGCTTGCAGCATTGATTGTTCTGCTTATCTCGTTTTTGCTCATACGCGACAAACGCATACTTATGATATTCGTTGCGCTTTCGTTGCTTGTTATGATTAACGCTTCTGCGGTTATGGCTAATGCAGGGTACTACAATAATCTTATCGATTATTATACGTCCGACGCGGAAGAAATTCTTACGGGTGCAAGCGCGGCGGTGACAATCGTTTGTTCGGCACTTGCGGTTGTTACTCATTTGTACTCAACGGTAGTTCTGCTCGATATATCTATGAGCAACAAAAGAAAAATTTTGCCGTATGGCGAAAATGCGAATTTCGCAAAAGCAATGGCTGACTTTTTCAGAATCAAAAACAAGTAAAAAGCTACGGTGGGCGGGTTTTAATACTCCGCCCATTTTATAATTCGGCATAGTTTGCCGCGTTGCGCATTAAATATCGCAGAGCAATTAACGGAGATTTCAGGTATGCTTTCAAAGGTGAAAAGTTTCGGTCTGTCGGGATTGAACGGTTACGAAGTGGACGTGGAAGTCGATATTAATCCGGGACTTCCCGGTATAGAAATGGTAGGGCTTCCCGATGCCGCAATAAGAGAAAGCCGCGAGCGTATGCGCAGTGCAATCAGGAACAGCGCGCTAAAATTTTCACCGTCGAAAATAACCGTTAATCTTGCTCCCGCCGACATTAAAAAAGAAGGTCCTTTATACGATTTTCCCATAGCACTTGCCGTTTTAGCCGCTACCGCGCAATTAGACGTACGAAAGCTTGACGGCACCGTAATTATAGGTGAGCTGTCGCTTGACGGCAGTATACGCAAAGTGCGCGGCGTTTTGCCCATAATGCTTGCGGCAAAACAGGCGGGTTTCAAGAAAATTTTCATACCTTGGGATAACAGAAACGAAACCGTTTTCGTAGACGGAATTGCCGCATATGCCTTCAAATCTCTCGGCGAGGCTGTGGGGCATATATCGGGTGAGCGCGAGATAGAACCCGTGCCGAAGTCAAACGGTTTGCTTACCGTAACCGAAGCCGTTTACGGCGAAGATTTAAAGTACGTTAAGGGGCAGTTTGCGGCTCGTCGCGCATTGGAAGTCGCGGCGGCAGGCGGACACAATATACTTATGATTGGTCCTCCGGGCGGCGGAAAAACCATGCTTGCCAAATGTATTCCCACAATACTGCCCGAAATGACTTTGGACGAAGCCTTGGAAACTACGAAAATACACTCGGTCGCGGGCTGTCTCGAAGAAGGTTGCGGACTTGTAACGCTACGTCCTTTCCGCACGCCGCACCACACCGCAAGCAGAATAGCTCTTACCGGCGGAGGGACGTCCGCGCGCCCGGGCGAAATCAGTCTTGCTCATAACGGAGTGCTGTTTATGGACGAATTGCCCGAGTATCCGCGCAACGTGTTGGAGATTTTGCGTCAGCCGCTCGAAGACCAACAAATAACCGTTTCGCGCGCAAGTCGTTCGGTTTGCTATCCCGCCGATTTTATGCTTGTGGCAAGTATGAATCCGTGTCCGTGCGGTAATTACGGTTCGTCGCACGGCGAATGTACCTGTACGCCCGCCATGATAGAAAAATATCATTCGAAAATATCGGGACCTCTGCTTGACAGAATCGATTTGCAGATAGAAGTAGACAATGTTACATACAGCGAACTTTCCGCGTCCGAGCATGCGGAAGATTCCGCATCGGTAAAAGAGCGCGTTGACAAGGCGCGCAAAATTCAAAACGAGCGATACGCGGGTACCGGCGTGCACTGCAATGCCGCCATGACGTCGCACATGATTGACAAGTATTGCGCTCTCGACAGCGAGGCTCAGACTCTGCTTAAAAACGCGTTCGATAAATTAAGACTGTCGGCGCGCGCATATTCGCGTATTTTAAAGGTTGCCCGTACGATAGCCGACTTATGCGGCGAAGAAAGCGTTTCCGCCGAACACGTTGCGGAAGCGATTCAGTACCGAAGCTTAGACCGCGGATATTGGAAGTAATTATGACTTTTAACGATGATTTTATATACTTTTGGATGGGTGTATCCGGCATTACGTCACGCAGAGCAAACGCGCTTTTGCATGAGCATACTCCAATCGAGTTATGGGACGGTTTCGGAAAAACTCTTACCGACGCAACTTTATTCGGTGAAAGAGCTTACGATGCACTGAACAGATTTCACAGCGAGGAATATCTGTTCGACTTAGCCGATAAGCTTAATAATATGGGAATATCGTTTGTAACGCAAAATAAGTTCCCCGACAAATTAAAGCAGAAAGAGGTAGACCCTCCGATAATGCTTTATTACCGCGGAAATATCGAGTTAATTCGTACCGATTGCGTTGCAATGGTGGGAACGCGTGCGTGCAGTTCTTACGGAAAAGACGCCGCCGCACGCCTTGCAACCGATTTGAGCAATTACGGCGTTACGATAGTGAGCGGACTTGCAAGCGGAATCGATACATATTCGCACCGCGCGACTTTGCGGGCGGGCGGCAAAACCGTTGCGGTGCTCGGAAGCGGACTCAACTGCATAACTCCTACGGTAAACATATCGCTTGCCGAAGAAATAGTGTCGTCGGGAGGTTTGGTAGTTTCCGAATATGCGCCGCGCGCGGGTGCGACAAAATACACCTTTCCCGAGCGAAACAGAATTATAAGCGCACTAAGCTCGGGCGTTATAGTGGTAGAGGCGGGACTGAAAAGCGGTGCGCTTATAACTGCGGATTACGCATTGGAGCAAAACAGAACGGTGTTTGCGGTGCCCGCAAACATAACAAACGCGAAGGCAGTCGGTTCGAACAGACTTTTGTACGACGGAGCCGTTCCCGCACTTAATGCGGACGATATTTGCGACACACTGTCGTTTTCCCGCAAAAAATCCGATTGTAAACCGCGTGCTATTCAGCTTGACATTTTCGAACAAAAGATATATAACATACTTCGGTCGGGTGACGAAAGCTTCGATTCGCTTGTGTTTAAAGCCGAACTCATTCCGCCCAAACTGTCCGCAATACTGTCGGGCATGGAAATAAAAGGTTTAATAGTCAAGAAGCAATCCAACATTTTCGGATTGATATAAGCGAGGTTTTAATTTGAAGTTAGTAATTATAGAAGGTATAGGTAAAAAGGAAACCGTAGAAAAGTATTTGGGTGCGGGATATAAAGTTTTCGCAACCAAAGGACATGTGCGCGATTTGCCGCAGAAGTCGCTTGCCGTAAACGTAAAAAAGGATTTCGAGCCCAAATACGTTATTATGGACGACAAAAA
>CAMUAL010000035.1 GCA_947086925.1 uncultured Clostridia bacterium | reverse complement strand
ATTTACCGCGCGCAGAATTTCATCTCGCGCTCCGTAATTTAACGCTATGTTTAGTGTACCGTGCTTGCAGTCCGCGCTTTTGCTTATCGCATTAACTATTATATTGCGCAAACTGTCGGGAAAATACGATATATCGCCCATTACGGTTACGCGAACGTCTTTATTCAGCATGTCCTCCAAAAACTCGGAAAAATATTCCTCGATTAAAGAGAACAGCGATTTCACTTCGTCTTCGGGACGCTTTTTGTTTTCGGTTGAAAATGCGTAAACGGTAACATACGGAATATTCATGTCGAAACACGCACTTACCGTTCTGTGCATTGCTTTTACGCCCTCGCGGTGTCCGAACTTACGCGGCATCAGGCGTTTCTTCGCCCATCTGCCGTTTCCGTCCATTATAAAAGCGATATGCTCGGGCAGTCTTTCGGGTATAGCGTCAGATTTCAAGTATCTCGGTTTCCTTGTCTTTTAAAAGTTTATCTACCGATTCGATGTACTTATCGAGAACTTTCTGAACGTCTTTTTCATACGACGCTATGTCGTCCTCGGTTATAACGCTGTCTTTTTTAAGCTTTTTAAGGCTGTCCATAATATCTCTGCGCTCGTTGCGTAAGATTACTTTTGTTTCTTCCGCTATCTTCTTGATTTGCTTTGTCAAATCGCGGCGGCGTTCCTCGGTGAGTTGCGGAAAAACAAGACGAATCGTTTTGCCGTCGTCCGTGGGGTTAATGCCTATATCCGACGCATTTATTGCCTTTACAACTTCTTTGAGCATGCTAACGTCATACAAAGAAATTACAAGCATTCTTGCTTCCGGCACTGTTATAGTAGCCATTTGCGAAAGCGGCGTGGGAGTACCGTAATAATCTACCGTGATTTTATTGAGTATTTGCGGGTTAGCTCTGCCCGCGCGTATGGATAAAAACTCCGATTTCAAGTGGTCGAACGCCTTGCCGAGTTTAACCTCGTATTTATCGAATTCTTCTTGCACCTGTGGATTTGAAATTGCCATGTTTAGCCTCCGAAACCTTTTTATAAATTATAACAAATCGACGAAGATAACACAACTGTTTTAACCGATTATTGTGCCTACTTTTTCACCCATTGCCGCGCGTACAAGTCCGTTTTCGCTGTCAAGCCCGAACGCGATAATAGGAATATTGTTTTCCATGCACATGGTTATACTTGTGATATCCATAAGATGAAGCTCTTTATTGATAACGTCCATGTACGAAATCTTATCGAATTTTTTTGCCTTAGGATTTGTTTTGGGGTCGGAATCGTAAAGACCGTCTACGTTTTTAGCCATTAAAAGCACGTCGGCTTTTATCTCGGCGGCACGCAGAGCCGCACCGGAATCGGTTGAAAAATACGGATTACCCGTTCCGCACGCAAATATTACTATGCGTCCGCAATCGAAGTGCTTTAACGCTTTTCGCAAAATATACGGCTCGGCAACCGCGGGAATACTGAGCGCGGTCTGAACGCGTGACTGCACCCCCTTGCGTTCGATTGCGTCTTGAAGCGCGAGCGCGTTCATAATGGTTGCAAGCATGCCCATATGGTCGGCGGTTACGCGGTCCATATCCGTACCCTGACGGCCGCGCCAAAAATTGCCTCCGCCTACCACTACTGCTATTTCTATGCCCTTGTTGTGAAGTTCGACAAGCTGCGCTACAACTCTGTTCACAGTTTCCGCATCTATACCGACGCCTTTTTTGCCCGCAAGAGCTTCGCCGCTGATTTTCAATAAAATTCGTTTGTACATAACTACCGCCTTTATGTTATATTTAACTTTATATTGCTTATAAAAGAATGGGACACCAAAACTTCGGTGTCCCGTTTTAAATCAATCGAATTATTTGTTTTGCATCTTAGCAACTTCTTCCGCTAAGTTGTCAACCTTCTTTTCAAGACCTTCGCCCATTACAAAACAAGCGAATCGGGAAATCTTAACGGCAGTTCCGACTTTCTTAGCGAAATCCGCAACAAGCTGACCTACCGTAACATCGGGATTCTTAACAAATTCCTGTTCGACTAAGCAAATTTCCTTATAGAACTTTTTGATACGTCCCGCAATGATTTTCTCGGCAACTGCGGCGGGCTTACCCTCGTTCATTGCCTGAGTTTTAAGTATTTCTTTTTCGTGCTCGGTCTCGGCGGCAGGTACTTCTTCGGGGTAAACATACTT
The DNA here is from genome assembly GCA_947086925.1 of uncultured Clostridia bacterium. Taxonomy (GTDB): domain Bacteria; phylum Bacillota; class Clostridia; order Christensenellales; family Pumilibacteraceae; genus Pumilibacter. Next base: position 13,761 of record CAMUAL010000035.1, on the reverse strand, counting down.
GGGAGAAGATGCCGCAATGTGCATGGCAATATCGTGGCACATTGTTTTAAAATCCGCGTTTTTGCTTAAATCGGAAGCGGTTTCGACTTCGAGCAATACGCCGATTTTACCGCCCATATGCAAATAAAATTCCTGATGACCGCTTTTTGTTTCGAAACGCACGAATCTGCGAACCGAAAGTTTTTCGCCTATTTTAGCGGTAGCGTTGTTTACAAGTTCGGTAACGGTAGACTTGCCCGCCTTTGACGCAAGCAAAGTTTCCACGTCGGCGGGATTCGTTTCCGCTACCTGACGTGCAACCGCGGTGCTGAGTTCGACAAAAGGTTCGGATTTCGCAACGAAGTCCGATTCGCAGTTTACTTCCGCAAGTGCGCCCACTTTGCCGTTATCGGTAACAAAAGCGGCAACTGCGCCTTCGCTTGCTATGCGAGAAGCTTTTTTCGCGGCAATATTAACGCCCTGCTCGCGAAGATATTCAGCAGCTTTTTCCATGTCGCCGTCGGTAGCCGTGAGGGCCTTTTTGCAGTCCATCATGCCCGCACCGGTTTGTTCTCTTAATTTTGCAACATCCTTAGCCGTAAATGCCATATGTTTAAATCCTCCTTATTCCTGCTCGGTTTCGGCAGCAGGTTCTTCCGCCGCCGCTTTTTCTTCCGCCATCTGAGCCTCTAACTGACGGCGAGCCGCAAGTCCTTCTTCGCCTTCGCGCGCCTCGATTACGGCGTCTGCCATTGCACCCGCAATAAGCTTGATTGCACGGATAGCGTCGTCGTTGCCGGGAATAACGTAATCCACTTCATCGGGATTGCAGTTCGTGTCTACAATGCCTACAATGGGAATACCGAGACTGCGAGCTTCGGCAACCGCAAGGTGTTCTTTCTGAGGGTCAACCACAAAGAGTGCGCCGGGAAGCGTACGCATATCTTTTATGCCGCCCAAGTTTTCTTCGAGTTTATCGCGCTCGGCGATAAGCTTGATAACTTCCTTTTTGGGGAGCACGTTAAATTCGTTCATTTTTTCCATTTGGTTGAGCTTGTTAAGACGCTCGATACGCGAACGGATTGTTGTAAAATTAGTAAGAGTGCCGCCGAGCCAACGCGACTTCATGTAGAACATACCGCACTTTGTGGCTTCTTGCGCAATAGCTTCTTGAGCTTGCTTTTTTGTACCTACAAAGAGTATGCTTTTACCGCTTGCGGCTACTTCTTTGATGAAAGCGTACGCTTCGTCGATAAGACCTACGGTTTTTTCGAGATTGATAATATAAATATCGTTTCTCGCCGTATAAATGTACTTTTTCATCTTGGGGTTCCATTTTCTGGTGGGGTGACCGAAGTGTACGCCCGCTTCCAGAAGTTGTTTCATGGAAACAACATTTGCCATAGTTTTTACCTCCTGTTTGTACCTCCCCGCCCATCAACTTTGTTTCGAGAATAAGGCACTCGAAAATTTTACCTTACCCAACAGCAAAACAAATCCTTGCGGGTGTGTATTCAAAACCAACTAATTATATCATATTGTCTAAATTAAGGCAAACGATTTTTACAGACTTTTCAAATTTTTTGCAAATAGGTTTATTCGGTTTATTTAACCGAAAATATTCCGCCGTAAATTACGGCGGAATATCACACTAAATCAATTAACGATAACTTTTTACTATTTACTGCACCTAATCGAAAAAAACATTAAAATAAGATTTTAAAATGTAATATCAACGCATAGCCGCCTATTAAGACGACCGTTCAACCGACGAATTTACACTATGGATTCGAATCGCTGATTATTTTTTCTTATGTTCATGACCGTGGTCGTGCCCGCAACCGCATTCGCAACCGTTATGCTCGTGATTATGCTCATGATCGCAATCACAGTCATCGTCGCAACAACCGCAATCGCAGTCGCAATCGCTTACGGCTTTAAGATATTCGTTGAACACCTTTTCCAAAATCTCCTCGTCGAAAAGCGGAGTAAAGTTTCTTTCGTCGGGGTCGTCACCCACGGTATATTCGAAAATCACCGCTTCGTCCTCACCTATTCCTTCCATAGGTTCGGCGGGTTGCAACAGCTCGTAAAACTTGCCGTCAAGCTCTATACTTGCGATTTCGAGAAACTTTACGCCTTTTTCGTTTTCATCGAACAATTCGATTATTGAATCTTCGTCGAAAATTTCCACATTTGCATTGTTTTCTTCCATTTCCGTAACTCCGTTATTTTATTTTTAATTTATACGTTTTTGCGCGTCGAGATAACTTTGAAGTATTATCTGCGCGGAAAGGGTATCTATAACCTGCTTGCGCTTTTCCCTGCGCATGTTGCACTCTATAAGCGTGCGTTCTGCGCTTACCGTTGTAAGGCGTTCGTCTTTATACACAATCCGTATGCCGCTAACACGCTCCAACACGGTGCCGAAGCTTTTGGTTTTATTAGCGCGTTCGCCTAAACTGCCGTCCATATTTACGGGAAGCCCCAAAACTATAAGTCCCGCCTGTTTTTCTTTTGCAAGAGCGGCAATATAATCTATGTCCTTTCGCATCGATTGCGATTTATACGTACCTATCGGGCTTGCAAGCGTCTCGCTTTCGTCGCTGAGCGCAAGACCTATTCGGGCGTCGCCGTAATCTATTGCCAATATTCTCATACGGTTATTATAACATATATTATCGCAAAAAGCAAATAATATCATAAAAACCGAAAACAAAAAGCGAACATTTTTCAGTCCGCTTTTTGCCTGTCGGTTTAGTATGCGCCGTTTCCGTTCTCCGAATTTTGGAATTCGTCTTGCTGAGGGCAAAGCTTGCTTTTGATTTGCTCTTGCGCGCCTGTTACTGCCTGACGTGCCTTTTTGCTGTTGCTTGCGATACAAGCACCCGCAACCATGCCGACTGCAAGTCCTACAATCATTCCGTTTTTCATGCGTATCACCTCCGTAAAGGTAGTATGTGCGCACAACGGATTTTTATTCAGTGATTGAATTTTTGTACCGTATTACGTTACGCGTTACGACTTTTCTTATATTCGGTAAGATAATTGTTTATAGCCTCTTTTATGGCTTCTTCGGCAAGTACCGAACAGTGAAGCTTTTGTGCGGGCAAACCGCCGAGCTCCTCTACCACTTGTGCGTTGGTGATTTTAAGTGCTTCATCCACGGTTTTTCCCTTAATCATAGATGTGGCAACCGATGACGTCGCTATTGCCGCCGCACAGCCGAAAGTCTGAAAGCTGACGTCCTCAATCACGTTATCGTCGTTAATCTTCATGAATATTTTCATTATGTCGCCGCATGCGGCGTTTCCTACTTGCCCCACCGCGTTTGCGTCTTTAAGTTCACCCGCATTCTGCGGATTCGAAAATTCCTTTATCACTCTGTCGTTATACATTTTTGATTCCTCCTTTGTATTCGGCAAACAGCGGCGAAATCGCACGTAGCTTGTTTACCGTTTCCACTATCTTATCAACGGTGTAGTCAACATCTTCTTTTGTGTTGTGTTTTCCGAACGAAAATCTTATACTGCCGTGCGCGGTTTCGTGATTTAACCCCATAGCAAGCAGTACATGCGACGGTTCGAGCGACCCCGAAGAACATGCCGACCCCGAAGAACACGCTATACCGTTTAAATCGAGATTAAGCAAAAGCGATTCGCCCTCTATAAATTCGAACGAAAAGTTCGCGTTTTGCGGCAATCGATTAACTCTGTCGCCGTTGTAAATAACGTGCGGAACTTTTTTCTCGATTTCGGATACAAACCTATCGCGCAGTCCTTTTACGTGCGCGCTGTTCTTATCGAGGTTGGTTACGGCAATCTCCATTGCCTTGCAAAGCCCCACAACCGCGGGCACGTTTGTAGTGCCTCCGCGCATTGTACGTTCCTGATGTCCGCCTATTATAAACTTATTCGGTTTTACTCCGCTTTTAATATATAACGCGCCTATTCCTTTCGGTCCGTAAAATTTGTGCGCCGAAAGCGTTAGCAAATCCACGCCCAAATCCTTTACGTTTACGGGAATACTTCCCACAGCCTGCACTGCGTCGGTGTGAAAAAGCACGCCGTGCTTATGCGCAACTTCCGCAAGTTCCCTTACGGGCTGAATCGTTCCGACTTCGTTATTTGCGAGCATTACCGACACAAGCACCGTATCGGGTCGTATCAGTTTATCGAGTTCTTTCGGCGATACTACTCCTGCGGAATTTACGGGAAGATACGTAATTTCATACCCATCGGACGCAAGCTGTTTGCATGTGGACATTATTGCCGCATGCTCGATTGCGCTTACTATAATGTGCTTGCCGTTATCTCTCTTTGCCGCCGCTATTCCTTTAATTGCCCAATTATCTCCCTCGGTGCCGCCGGAAGTAAAATAAATTTCAGTCGGCTTTGCTCCGAGCAGTTCGGCTATTTTTCTGCGCGACGTGTCTACCGCAAGAGCTGCTTCCGTTCCGAATCCGTGTATCGAATTTGCGTTGCCGAAAATGTCCGTAAAATACGGCTGCATTGCTTTAAGCACTTCGCCGTCGAGCGGAGTCGTAGCCGAGCAATCGAGATACACTCTTTTTTTATCCGTTTTTTTCATTTCGACTTGCCCTCTGCAATAATTATAACATATAATCGGTTTTCATTCAACAAAAACCCACTATAATAGTGGGATTTTGTTTCGCTTTAATTTATCTGTTACGATAATTTTATTCTATTACGTCTTTTGCGTAAAGCGGGAATTTTTTTGTGAGCGCGGTAACTTCTTTTGCAACTTCGGCTACCGCAGATTGCTTTTCTTTTATTACGCGCGAAATAAGACGGGCTATAACTCTCATTTCTTCCCCGCCCATTCCGCGAGTGGTTACGCTCGGCGTTCCGATACGGATTCCGCTTGTGATAAACGGCGACTGCGGGTCGTTGGGTATTGTGTTCTTATTTACGGTTATGTGGCAATCGTCTAAGAGCGCCTCGATTTCTTTACCCGTTGTATTGTGCTCCGCAAGTTTTAAAAGCATAAGGTGATTATCGGTGCCGCCCGACACGATATTTATTCCGTTATTTATAAATTCGCCTGCAAGTATATGCGCGTTTTCTTTTACCTTTGTCTGATACGCCTTAAATTCGGGACTCATAGCCTCTTTTAATGCTACCGCTTTGCCTGCTATGACGTGCATTAAAGGGCCGCCCTGCGTTCCCGGGAATACCGCTTTATTGATTTTTTTTGCGATTTCCTCGTCGTTGCACATAATCATGCCGCCGCGTGGACCGCGCAAAGTTTTGTGCGTTGTGGTTGTTACAACGTGCGCATAAGGGAACGGCGAAGGATGATTCCCCGTTACTATCAAACCCGCTATGTGCGCAACGTCTACCATTAGGTATGCGCCTACGCTGTCGGCAATCTCGCGAAAACGCTTAAAATCTATTACTCGCGAATATGCGCTCGCACCCGCGATTATCATTTTCGGCTTTTGCTTTTTTGCCGTTTCCGCCAACGCATCGTAATCTATTGTTTCGCTATCGTCGCTCACTCCGTAAGGCACAATATTGTAATTCTTGCCCGAAAAGTTTACGGGACTTCCGTGAGTAAGATGTCCGCCGTGCGCGAGATTCATTCCGAGAACGGTGTCGCCTACGTTCAAAAGCGCAAAGTAAACGGCTAAGTTTGCATTTGCTCCGCTGTGCGGCTGTACGTTTGCGTAATTGCAGTTAAACAACTTTTTGGCGCGCTCTATTGCCAAATCCTCTACTTCGTCAACGTACATGCAACCGCCGTAATAGCGTTTACCGCTGTAACCCTCGGCATATTTGTTGGTTAAGTGAGAACCTACCGCCGCCATTACCGCCGGCGAAACAAAATTTTCGCTTGCAATAAGCTCAATGTTTTCGCGCTGACGCGTAAGCTCTCTTTTCATTGCCGCGGCGCATTCGGAATCCGCCGACGCTATAAGCTTTAAATCAATCATGTATATCGTTCTCCTCTGTGGATATTTTTTCGCTGAATTTTTCACTGTCGGTTTCGCCGTTAAACTCATCCGACTGCAATTTTTCGGCAAACACGCTTTCCGCTACGATTTTTTCGGTTATAACTGGAAGATATTTTTTCCGCCGCCTGAAAAGCCGTTCGACTGCGTAAACAACGGGAACGCTTACCGCGAGTCCGACTCCCGCGCCTATAAGCATGTATATTTCGCCGTAAGCGTAAGGAATCATAAGTCCCGCAAACATGAACAAAAGCGGCAGTAAATAAAGGTAAACGTAAGAGGCTTTAACCTGCTTTTCGGGCATTCTCACGCAAACAGTGTCACCCGCATTGCACTCTATAAGCGACAGCGCGGGCATTGTAAGCCGATTCTTTCTGCCGAATCCGCACGCTTTGCAACCATCGCATTTTGCGTTTTTTGTAATGCTTATATAGTATAAATCTTTTTTTCTGCTCCGTACGCTTGCCCGCTCGATTATTTGCATAATAAATATCCGATTATTTCCTTTGCCATAATTAAGCCCGACATGTTGGGCGCATAGCTGATTGTTCCCGGAGTTCCCGCTACGCTTTGCGGCAATCCCGTATCGCATATTACGGTAAGCTTTTTTACTCCCGCCTCTTTCAGTTTTTTGCGCATTACCCGCGCCAAACCGTCGCCTTGCGTGGAATAAATATCGGTTGCTTTAAAGTCGGGCGAAAGTCTGTTGCCCGAACCCATTGCCGATATTATTTTGATATTTTCGCTCTGACTGCGCACAATCAAGTGTGTTTTATCCGCTACGCTGTCTATGCAGTCGGCTACGCAATCAAATGCTTCGGTAAATATTTCGTCCGCCGTTTCACCGTTGTAGCGCATGCGCTTTTCCGTGACAATGCAATCGGGTGCAACAAGCTTTGCCCGCAAAACCGCGGCGTCGGTTTTATATGTGCCTATGTTGTCTACCGTGGATAAAATCTGACGGTTTAAATTCGTTATTTCGAATCTGTCTCCGTCTACAACGGTAATTCTTCCTATTCCCGCTCTGAGCAACATTTCGAAAACACAGCCGCCCACGCCGCCGAGTCCCACCACAAGAACCGACGAGCGCGCAAGCCTGTTCACTCCGTCAGTACCTATGATTTTTTCCGTTCTGTCGCTGCTTTTTGCCAACAAACCTTCTCCTTATTTTTTGTCCGCAAAAAATTCGGTGATATTATCGAATGAGCATGTTGCGGTTTGTCCGTCGCTAAGCCTTTTAACGGTGTAGCATTTACTGTTCCGTTCGCTTTCGCCTATTACCACTACATACTCCGCGCCTTGCTTGTCGGCAAATTTGAACTGTGCCTTTAAGCTTCTGCCCGTTTTGTCGCAGTCTGCCGATATGTCGGCGCGGCGCAACTCGGATACGAGCGAAATACAGTCGTCTGCGTATTCGGGCGACTGACTGATTGCCATAACCCTTATATGCTCGGGATTATCGAAACCCGAACCGATTGCCTCTTTTAAAAGAATAAGCCGTTCGAGTCCCATACCGAATCCGACGCACGGCGTAGGTTTTCCGCCCACCGACTCGACAAGGCGGTCGTAACGTCCGCCGCCGCACACCGTGCCTTGCGCACCGAGAGCATCGGTTACAAATTCGAATACGGTTTTGGTATAATAATCGAGCCCGCGCACAATCGACGGGTCGACTTTAAACGGAATTTTCGCCGCAGTAAGAAGCCGGGTAAGCCGCTCCATATGCGCACGGCAGTCGTCGCAAATGTAATCTGTGATTTTAGGTGCGTCCGCGACGATTTTTTTACACTCGGGAACTTTGCAGTCGAGTATGCGCAAGGGGTTGGTATTAAGCCGAGTGTGGCACGTTTCGCAAAGGTTGTCGATATGCTTGCGTGCAAATTCTTTTAATGCTTCGTTGTAATTTTTTCGGCAATTCGGACAGCCTATGCTGTTAATGTTGAGTGAAAGTCCCGTGATTCCGAACTTAACCAAAAAGTCGTATGCAAGCGAAATAACCTCGAAGTCGTACTCCGCTCCCGCGCCTCCGTAAAATTCAACGCCGAATTGATGATGCTCGCGCAGTCTGCCAGCGGCAGGTCGCTCATAACGGAATACGGGCGAAAAATAAAACATCTTCAATGGCAGAGTTTCACTCTCCAACGAGTTCTCCACATAGCTTCTTGCAACGGGAGCCGTTCCCTCGGGTTTGAGAGTGATGCTTCTGCCGCCCTTGTCCTCAAACGTATACATTTCTTTGCCCACAACGTCGGTGTCGTCGCCGATTGAGCGCAGAAACAGCTCGGTATGCTCGAATACGGGTGTGCGGATTTCGCGCACGTTATATAATGCGCACATTTTGCGCGCAAGCGATTCTGCTTGTTGCCACTTATGGACTTCTTGCGGCAATACGTCTTTTGTACCTCTCGGAATATTTATCATTATAACCTGCTTTATAAAATATATTTCTTTAAATCGTTCTTTTTAACTCGGTCACCGAGATGTTCCGTTACGTATTTTTTATCGATTTTTATATCAACCACGGGGTGATCGCCCGAGGCGTTAAAGCTGAGGTCTTCAAGCAGACTTTCCACAATGGTGTGCAGTCTGCGTGCGCCTATGTCCTCTTTTACGTTGTTATCGTCCACCGCGATTTCGGCAATCATTTCGATTGCCTCGTCGGTAAACGAAAGATTTATATTATCTACGCCGAGCAATGCGGCATATTGACGAGTGATTGCATTTTCGGTTTGAGTAAGAATTTTCACGAAGTCTTCTGCCGTTAAGCTGTTAAGTTCGACGCATACCGGAAAACGCCCCTGAAATTCGGGAATAAGGTCGCTTATAGCACTTACGTGGAACGCACCCGACGCTATAAACAGTATATAGTCGGTTTTAAGCGCGCCGTACTTCGTCATTACGGTGCAACCCTCTACTATGGGTAGAATATCGCGCTGAACTCCTTCGCGCGAAACATCGGGGCCGTTCGACGAGCCTTTGCCCGCGATTTTATCTATTTCGTCGATAAATATTACGCCCTGCTGTTCGGCACGTTTCAGTCCCTCGGAATTTATCGCATCGGTATCGATGTGTTTTTCGGCTTCTTCGAGCGTAAGAATTTTTATTGCCTCTTTAACCGAAAGCTTGCGCTTTTTATGCTTTTTGGGAAGCATGCCGCCGAATATGTCGCCTATGTTTATTTCAGCCCCCATGCCCGGCATTATTTCCATAGGCTTGGGTGCGTCCACAACCTCGATTTCGAGCATGTGAGAGTCGAGCTTGCCGGCTTTGAGTTCTTCTTCAATCTGTCTGCGCAATTCTTTTTCGGGTATATCGGTTTGCTGTTTTTTGCGCGTTGCATACAGCGCGTCGATAACTTTTGCCTCGGCGGACGCTTTGCTTTTAAGTTCCACTTCGGCAAGTTTTTCTTCTTTTACAAGCCGCACTGCTGTTTCGGCAAGGTCGCGTATCATTGATTCCACGTCGCGCCCCACATAGCCTACTTCGGTAAATTTAGTCGCTTCGACTTTGATAAACGGAGCTTTTACAAGCCGTGCGAGTCTGCGCGCGATTTCGGTTTTGCCGACGCCCGTAGGACCTTTCATAATAATATTTTTGGGCGTTATTTCTTCGCGGATTTCGTCGGGCAACATACTTCTGCGATAACGATTGCGGAGTGCAACCGCAACCGCTTTTTTCGCTTCCGATTGTCCTATAACATATTTATCGAGTTCGGCTACTATCTGCTTGGGTGACAGTTCCATATTACACCTCCTCAACCGTAAGATTGCCGTTTGTGAAAATACAAATAGACGATGCTATTTTCATGGATTCGACGGCAATGTCGCGCGCGCTCATTTTGGTATTGTTGGCAAGTGCGCGAGCCGCCGCCAAAGCGTAATTTCCGCCGCTGCCTATTGCGCATATGCCGTTTTCGGGTTCTATTACGTCGCCTACGCCCGACACAACAAGCAAGTCTTTTGCGTCGGCAACTATCATCATTGCCTCCAACTGACGCAGAATTTTATCTCCGCGCCAAAGTTGCGCAAGCTCTACGGCACTGCGCATAAGATTTCCGCTGTATTTGTGCAACATGCCCTCGAAGCGTTCGCTCAAAGTAAATGCGTCGGCAACCGAGCCCGCAAACCCTATCACAACTTTATCGTCGTATAAACGTCTAACTTTTACGGCATTCGATTTCATTACCACGCTTTGCCCTGCGGTAACCTGTCCATCGCCGGCTACCACGGTTTTGCCGCCCTTTTTAACGGCGACAATCGTTGTTCCTTTAAGTTCCATAAGTTTAACTCCTATGTTTTTATCGCTTTTGATATTTTTTATCGCTTTCGTTACATGTAAAAAATTATACTACAAATTATTCGATAAATCAAATCAAATCATTATCTTTTTGAAATTGTTGCAAATCGCTTATTGCTCTGTCGAAATATGCCGCTTTACGCTTGCTTTTGTCGCGCACATGCTCTGCAAGCGGTGGCAATACCCCGAAATTAGCGTTCATGGGCTGAAAATTTTCGTTTGGCGCGGTGATATATCGCATAAGCGAGCCGATAACGGTTGTGGGCGGCAACAGCAAAGGCGATTCGCCTTTATACACGCGCACTGCGTTTATTCCCGCCATAAGACCGGATGCAATGCTTTCCACATACCCTTCAACGCCGCTTAGTTGCCCCGCAATAAACGTGTTTCGGTAGTCTTTAAGCCGCGAATAGCAGTCGAGTACGCACGGTGCGTTTACGTACGTGTTGCGGTGCATAACGCCGTATTTTAAAAACTCTGCCTTTTTAAGCGCGGGAATCATTTTAAACACGCGCTCCTGCTCGCCGAATTTGAGATTCGTCTGAAATCCCACCAAATTATACATGGTTTTTTCTTTATTCTCGGCACGAAGTTGCACGACGGCGTACGGACGTTTCCTTGTTTCGGGGTCGGTAAAACCCACGGGGCGCAAAGGTCCGAATCTGATTGTATCCAAACCGCGCATTGCCATAACCTCTATCGGCATACAGCCCTCGAATATTTCGCTTTGCTCGAAATCGTGAAGTTTTGCGCGCTCGGCGGATACAAGTTCGGTTACAAACGAAACGTATTCGTCTTTATTCATCGGGCAGTTTATATAGTCGCTTTCGCCTTTGCCGTATCTGCTTGCGGTAAATGCTTTCGACATATCTATCCCAGCCGCCGACACTATGGGCGCGGCGGCATCGTAAAAGCCGAGCGAATCGCCTATTCTTTTTTTGATTGCATCGTTTAATTTGCCTACGGTAAGAGGACCCGAGGCGATAACGGTAAGTTCGGAATCGGAAAAATCCGAAACCGTTTCGGTTTTGACGGTTATATTTGCGTTTTGCGTTATTTTTTGCGTTACAAGCTGTGAGAAAAGTTTTCTGTCTACCGCAAGCGCACCGCCTGCGGGGACTCTCGCCTTTTCGGCAAGGTCTATCAAAAGACTGCCGAGGCTTCGGAGTTCTGCTTTAAGAAGCCCGCCCGCCGTTGCGTACTCATCGGATTTAAGCGAGTTCGAACACACAAGTTCGGCAAAATCCGCACTGTGATGCGCAGGCGAAAACTCTTTCGGCTTACACTCGATAAGCGTGACTTTTATGCCGTGCGCGGCGATTCGGTAAGCAGCCTCGCACCCCGCAAGCCCCGCGCCTATAACGGTTACGCTCACTTATTTTCCGCCTTAACTTTATATTTGCAGGTTTTGGATGCGCACACGTGATAAACGCCGTCTTTATACTTGCGAATAAGAAGATGGCTTCCGCAGTCGGGGCAAGTCCCCTCGGCAAGAGGAGCATTTGCCGTAAATCTGCAATCGGGATAACCCGTGCAACCGTAAAACACCGAGCCGCGCGCGCTAATCTTTTTAAGCGGTTTGCCGCATTTGGGGCAAGGTGCCGACTGAAATTCTTCGGTATCGTTTTTACTTTCTATATTTACTATATTTTTACATTCGGGATAACCCGGACATGCCAAAAACGGACCGTACTTGCCCTGCTTGATAACCATTGTTCTTCCGCACTTCGAACATTTAACGTCCGATTCCTCCGCTTCCGCCTTCGGCTGAGAGGTAAGCGGCTTCCCCGTTTCTTCGTCGTAAGGTAAAGTGGTTCGGCACTTCGGATAATTCGGACATGCCAAAAACTTTCCGAATCTGCCCGACTTTACAACCATAAGCGTGCCGCATGAGGGACAAGCGACGTCGGTTTTTTGGTCAGGGGCTTTAAGACTGAAACTATCGCCCAACGCCGAAGATATTTTTTCCTCGAATCCGTTGTAAAAATCTCTTACGACATGTTGCCATATTACGCCGCCGTCCTCGATTTCGTCGAGCCGCTTTTCCATATCGGCGGTAAAACGCACGTTCATAATATCGGGAAAATATTTAACGAGCATATCGGTAACATCCATGCCGAGTTTGGTCGGTTTAATGTACTTACCCTCTTTTTCAGTATAACTGCGTGCATTCAAAAGCGTTACGGTCGGTGTATAAGTTGCAGGTCTGCCTATTCCCTTTTCTTCCATGGTTTTTACAAGACTTGCTTCTGTAAAACGCGCGGGCGGCTTAGTAAACTTCTGTTCATACTTGTATTCTATAAACGAAAGCTTTTCGCCGACGTTCAAATCGGGAAGTTTTGACGATTCTTCTTCGTCTTCTTTTTCTTCGCTGTACATGTTGTATACGGCAGTATAACCCGCAAACAGCGGTGATTTGCCCGTTACTTTGAATCCGTAATCGCCTGCGGCAATATCCACCGAAAGAGAGTTGTACGTCGCTTCGCTCATCTGACTTGCCATAAAGCGGTCGTAAATAAGCTTATAAAGCTTATAATGATATTTGTTGACCGAATTTTTAATACTCTCGGGAGTGCGGCTGAGAGTAATGGGTCGTATAGCTTCGTGCGCGTCCTGCGCGCCCTTTTTGGTTGCGTAAATATTCGGTTTTACGGGAATAAACTTTTCACCGAATTTTTCCGATATATATTCGCGGGCCTCTCGCATGGCTTCGTTTGAAACGCGGGTGGAGTCGGTACGTATATATGTTATAAGTGCAACTTTGCCCTCGCCGGGTATATCCACGCCTTCGTATAAAGCCTGAGCCGTGCTCGATGTCTGTTTAAGCGACATGCCGAGCTTATTGAGAGCGTCCTGTTGCATGGAGCTTGTAATAAAAGGTGCGGGCGGCTTGCTTTTTGTAACCGATTTTTTTACGTTTGTAACCACGTATTCTTTGCCGTCAAGCTCGGAAACAACCTGCTTTAACACGTTTTCGTCGGTTATTTTGAATTTTTGCTTTCCGTGCGTAGACAGAGCCGCTTTGATTTTGGCGTTTCCAGTGTTTTTGAGAACGGAGAAAAACGGCCAATATTCTTCCGGTTTGAAGTTTAAAATCTCGCGTTCGCGTTCCACAACCAATCGCAAAGTTACCGACTGCACTCTTCCCGCCGAAAGCTTGTTCTGAATTTTTTTGCATAAGACCGGACTGAGTTTATAACCGACAAGACGGTCGAGCACGCGGCGCGCTTGCTGAGCGTCGACTAAGTTTATATCTATCGCGCGAGGATTTTTAAGCGCGTTCTGAACAGCTTTTTTGCTTATTTCGTTAAATTCTATACGTACGGGGCTGTCTGCGGGAATCCCGAGAATGTTTGCAACGTGCCACGATATTGCTTCGCCTTCGCGGTCGGGGTCGGTTGCAAGCAAAACGCCGTCGGCTTTTTCGACTGCGCTTTTAAGCTGCTCCACCGTTTCTTTTTTGTCGTCCATAATAACGTATTTGGGCTCGAAATCCTTTTTTACGTTTACGG
>CAMUAL010000034.1 GCA_947086925.1 uncultured Clostridia bacterium | reverse complement strand
GACAACCTTCCCGCCGTTTGTCGCACCGCTTCGGTCGAGGTGACAACCTTCCCGCCGCTTGTCACCCCGAGCGTAGTCGAGGGGTCTTTTTATTATAAATTCTTATTCATGTTCGTTAGGACAAAGTATGTCCTCGGGATTAGCGTCGAGAACGGCAATGAGTTTAGCAAGGTGTCTGGGGCAGGCATTTTCTTTCCGTGAATATAACATGATATTTGGGAATAATTTACGCCTATAAGTTTACCTGATTTAACTTGCGTAAACCCACTATAAACGCCGCTATAACGGAATTAAAGTGCAAGCGGCTTTTACACGATAAAGTAAGTTTGAATTGATTTATCAAAATACTTGACATTGCACGCGCTCGGTGATAAAATAGATAGGCTAAGGTATTTTAATTGCGGACACTCGGAGAACAAACCGCGGGTTTGACGTTGAAAATCGGAGCAAAACGGCGACAGCATGAGCCGCGTAAGGCGCGATGCACTGTGCGCGGGTGAATCAATAAAAAGGAGAAGTTGCGGAATGAAAGAGAATTTACATCCCGATTACCACGAGGTAACAATGGAATGCGCATGCGGCGCAACCTTTGTAACCGGTTCTACCAAAAAAGGCGACGTGGTTAAGGTGGACGTTTGCAGTCAGTGCCACCCCTTTTACACGGGCAAACAAAAGCACGTTGATACGGGCGGACGTATAGACAAATTCAACAAGCGTTACAATAAGAAATAGATTTTCAGTACACACGGCTTAAAAGACCATGACCTTTTTGTATAGGATAGGTATGGTCTTTTTTATATAGTAAGGAGCGCAAGGTGTCCGAAAAAAACAAAGAAAAAAAAGTTAAACAGACCTTAATAGGCGGACAGGCACTTATGGAGGGAGTAATGATGCGCGGTGCGAGCAGCATGGCAATGGCTGTGCGCGCGCCCGACGGCACGATTATGCTTGAAACCGAGCGTCTTAAAGCAAAGCATTGGTACAGCAAAGTCCCCTTAATCCGCGGCGTGGTGAGTTTTGTGCTGAGTCTTGTGAGCGGCATAAAAACTTTAATGCGCAGTGCCGAAGTTTCTTCTCCCGAGGAGGAAACTCCCGGTAAAGGCTGGATGGCGTTTGCCGTAATACTCGGCGTGGTGCTTGCAATAGGGTTGTTTATATTGCTTCCGGGGTTTATGAGCGATATAATATTTATCGATAAAATAAAAGCGTACTTGGGCGTAAAACTTTCGATATTACTGCAAAGCTTATTCGAAGGAATATTGCGAATTATTATATTTGTGCTGTATTTGTTTTTCGTATCGCGCACAAAGGATATTCGCCGCACGTTCATGTATCACGGAGCGGAGCATCGCACAATCAACTGCTATGAAAAAGGCTACGAAATGACGGTTGAAAACGTACAGAAATGTTCTACGCGTCACAACCGTTGCGGCACGACTTTTCTGTTTTTGGTAATGATTGTGTCTATTCTTATATTCGCGCTTACGAGGTGGGCGCTCAGTTATATACCGCTAAGCGGCGGCAGAAGTTGGAGCGACAGTCGTTGGATTCTTACTGTTGCAAGGCTCGTTTTGTTGCCCATAATTGCGGGGCTGAGTTACGAAGTTTTGCGCGGGCTTGCCAAATTGCCCGACAATTCGTTTACGAATATTTTGCGCGCGCCGGGGCTTGCAATGCAACGCCTTACCACTTATCCGCCCGACGACGACATGGCGGAAGTCGCGCTTAAAAGTTTTTTGGCTGTGCTAAACATGGACGCAGACCAAAGCATACCGCCCGTTAAATTCGGCGAGTACAATCCCGCAAACGTGCGCCGCGAGTTGTGCGAGGCGCTTTTGGCTTACGGACTCGACGAGCGCGAAACGGCGGCGGAAACCGATTGGATTTTATGCGGTGCGCTTAAAATGCGCCGAAACGAACTCGTAGCGGTAAAAAAAATAGGTCACGCCGACTACAAAGCGGCTATGGATATTCTTGCGCGCAGAATAAGCGGCGAACCGCTCGATTACATTTTCGGCGAGAGCGAATTTTACGGTAACAAAGTCAAGGTTACGCCCGACGTGCTTATTCCGCGCATGGAAACCGAGATTTTATGCGAGCAGGCGATTAAGCTGATAGGCGAAAGAGAAGTGCGCGTGCTCGACTTGTGCACGGGTAGCGGCTGTATTGCGCAGGCGATTTTAAAGGCGACTCGCGCAAAGGCGGTTGCCGCCGATATATCTGAGTCCGCTTTAAGCGTTGCGCGGCAGAATCTTAACGGACTCGACGCCGAGGTTGTTTTAAGCGATTTATTTAATTCGGTGGAGGGCACGTTCGATTATATTGTAAGCAATCCGCCGTATATAGCAAGCGACGAAATACAATCGCTTGCGGCGGAGGTTAAACGTCAGCCCGTTCTCGCGCTCGACGGCGGAGGCGACGGTTTGGATTTTTATCGCCGCATTAAAGAAGGTTATCGCACAAAACTGAATAACGGCGGCGCGCTTATTATGGAAATCGGCTACAATCAAGCCGAATCGGTTAAGTCGATATTTTCCGAGGATGCAACCGCAGAGGTTATCAAAGACCTTGACGGAAACGACCGTGTTGTAATAGTAAAGCCGAATTAAATTACACGAGGGAATCGGATGCGGCGGAGCAGTCGGTTGCGTCAAATAACCGTGAAGTTGCGCGAGGCGTCGGGCAACGATTAAGGCAATAAGCTTCTTCCGATATTAAAAGAAAATGAATTTCGATAAGTTAGAGAGTATAAAAGCAAAATACGAAGCACTAAGCGAGCAAATCGTTAAGCCCGATATAATTGCGGACAACAAAGAGTGGACCAAGCTGGTAAAAGAACATTCGTCGATAGAGCCGGTGGTTTTGACGTACGAAAAGCTACGTAAAACGCAAAACGACATCGAGGGTGCGAAACAAATGCTGTCGGCGGAAACCGACCCCGAAATGTTGGAGCTGGCGCGCGAAGAACTCGAAGAAAAAAAGGCGGCACTCGAAAAGGTGACCGAAGAACTGAAAATACTTCTGTTGCCCACCGACCCCAACGACGAAAAGAACGTAATTGTGGAAATCCGCGGCGGCGCGGGCGGCGAAGAAGCCAACCTCTTTGCGGCGGAATTAGTGCGCATGTACAAAATGTGGGCGGCAAATCACAGATATAAGGTTGAAGATATTGACGTAAACGAAACCGAACTCGGCGGAATAAAAGAGGCGGTGTTTCAGATTTCCGGCGACAGCATTTACAGATTGCTGAAATTCGAGAGCGGGGCGCACCGAGTTCAGCGCGTACCCGAAACCGAAACGCAGGGACGCATACATACGTCTACCGCAACCGTAGCGGTTTTGCCCGAGGCGGAGGACGTAACGGTTGAAATCAACGAAAAAGATTTGAAGATTGATACCTATCGTTCGGGCGGCGCGGGCGGTCAGCACGTAAACAAAACCGACTCGGCGGTAAGAATGACGCATTTGCCTACGGGAATCGTGGTGCAGTGTCAGGACGAGCGCAGTCAGATTAAAAACCGCGAAAAGGCAATGCGCGTGCTTAAAAGCAAGTTGTATGATTATTACCAATCGCAGGCGGATGCTCAGTACAGCGAAAATCGCCGTTTGCAGGTGGGCACAGGCGACAGAAGCGAACGAATCCGCACTTACAATTTCCCGCAGGGCAGAGTTACCGACCACAGAATAAATTTAACCATGTACAGCATCGGGAACTTTATGAATGGCGATATAGACGATATGCTCGAAGCTTTGCGTCTTGCGGATCAAACGGCAAAACTCGAAAGCGCGGAATAACCTTCGTTTCAGGGTTTGAAACGGTGACGTAAAAATGAACAAAACCGATTACAACAAGCTTTTCAAGGAATACCGCAGGGGCGGCACGCTTTTGCTTCATGTGTGCTGTGCGCCGTGCAGTGCGGGCGTTATGCCTCGTTTAAACGGTTTTAACGTAGTGCCGTACTGCTATAATCCCAATATCGATACATTAACCGAGTACAATCTGCGTGCAAGTCAGTATGCCAAGCTCGGCATGACTCCCATAATAGAAAAGTACGACCACGGCGAATTTTTAAATGCCGTAAAAGGGCTCGAATCCGAACCGGAGGGCGGCGAGCGTTGCAAGGTTTGCATACAAATGCGCCTTGAAAAAGCCGCCGAAAAAGCGGCGGAAATACATGCGGATTTATTCTGTTCCACATTAAGCGTAAGTCCCCTCAAAAACGCCGAATTTATAAATGCCGCAGGGGCGCGGTTGGGCGAGAAATACGGCGTTCCGTTTTTGCCCAACGACTTTAAAAAGGACAACGGATTTTTACTGTCTACGCAAAACAGCAAATCGGCGGGGCTTTATAGACAAACCTATTGCGGTTGTGAATTCGGGCGAACACCCACACATTAAAACGCCAATACGGCGTCGGCGGCACAAACATTGAAAGTTTTTTGACTGTTTTTACAAAAAAGCAGTGCGGAAAAAGTTATGCGCAGTGAATTGTTAAACGAAAAAATAAAATCGTTGCCGGAAAACTCGGGCGTTTATATAATGAAAAACGCCGCGGGTGAAATTATTTATATCGGCAAAGCGGTTGTACTGCGTAACCGCGTGCGTCAGTATTTTAATAATTCGCCCAAACTGCCCAAAGTGCAGGCAATGGTGGATAACGTAGCCGACTTCGACTACATTATCACGCTGTCGGAAAAAGACGCGCTTACTCTCGAAGCGAATCTTGTAAAAAAGCACAAACCCAAATATAACATATTGTTAAAAGACGACAAGCACAGTCCGTATATTAAAATAGATATGTCGGCGGAGTTTCCCGCAGTGGAAATAACGCGCAAGCTGAAAAAAGACGGGGCAAAATACTTCGGACCGTATTTTAACGGCATTAACGTGCGCGACGTAGTAAGCATAATCAAAACGGCATACGGCATGCGCACGTGCAGTCCTCGCATGAAGGTAAACAAAAATTCGCGCGAGTGTCTTGATTATTTTATAGAGCTGTGTTGCGCACCTTGTACGGGGCGAATAAGCAAAGAGGATTACGCGGAAATCGTAAATAAAGTTACCGATTTTTTGTCGGGTAAAGACGATACCGCCGAAAAGCTGATAGAACAGCGCATGAACCGAGCCGCGCAAAACGAGGACTTCGAGCGCGCAATTACCTACCGCAATCAGCTAGGAGTGCTTAAAAAACTGAACGAGCGCACGGTTGCAAATTTAGGGAATATATCCGATTTGGATTTGTTCGGCTATACGTCGGACGGCGCGGGTGCGGCGGTTAGCGTGTGCATTGTGCGCGGCGGCAAAATGATGGGTGTAAAAAACTTTTACGTCACCGATGCGGGACTCGGATATGCCGATACGCTTTCGGCATTTTTGGGTCAGTATTACCGCAAGGATACTTTTATTCCGCCCGAAATATGCCTGCCCGACGTTATCGAATCCGCGGCGGCGCTCGGCGAGTCGCTCGGCTTGCTTTCGGGCAAGAAAACCGAAATCACGTTTCCGAAAATCGGCGTAAAAAAATCTCTTTTGAAATGCGCGGAGCAAAACGCTACGGACTTTTTAAGCAAGTCGTCCGCCGACTACAAGCGCAAAAGCGATATGACGTCGGGGGCGTGCGAACGGCTTGCCGAGATTCTCGGCATAAAGTCGGCTCACCGCATGGAATGTTACGACATAAGCAATATAAGCGGTGTCGATAAAGTGTCGAGTCAGGCGGTGTTTATAAACGGCGCGCCGAGCAAGGAAGATTACCGCAAGTACAGAATCAAAACGGTAGAGGGAGCAAACGACTTCGCAAGCATGGAAGAAACGCTTTCGCGCCGCTTTGCCCGTGCGAAATCGGGTGACGGAAAATTTACCGACCTGCCCGATTTGATAGTTATCGACGGCGGAAAAGGGCAACTTTCGTTTGCGCACGAGGCAATGACCCGTTTGGGTTATGACATACCCATGGTGGGACTCGCCAAACGGGAAGAAGAAATTTTCACGGTGGGAAGCAGCGAGCCGATAGTTCTGTCTAAGTCGGACAACGCGCTTAAACTTTTGCAGAGAATCCGCGACGAGGCGCACCGATTCGCCATAACGTACCACAGAACTCTGCGAAAAACCCGCTACGTTTCCATGCTCGAAAAAATCCCGCTTGTAGGACCGACAAAGGCGAAGATACTTTTGGCGGCTTTTCCCGACTTTAACGACATAACCGAGGCGGACGAAACCGCGCTTGCGGCAATCGACGGAATAGATAAGGCGGCGGCGCGCAGTATAGCCGAATACTTTAAAAAGGTCTGAAATTATGCGTTACAAACTTGTTATAAGCGATTTCGACGGTACTCTGCGAAGGAGCGACGACACCGTTTCGCCGCGCACGGTAGCGGCGATAAAAGAATTTACTGCGGCGGGCGGAATATTCGGAGTTTCCACGGGACGAGCATACGGCTCTATAAAACAGCGGCTTAACGAGTTGGGCGTGCCGAGTGATTGCCCCGTTATGTGCTGTCAGGGCGCGTTATCGGCAGACCGCAAAACAGGCAAGCCGCTTCACATGATTCCCGCAGATAAAGCGGCGGCAGTCGAGTTTCTGAAACAAGCCGAAGATTTAAACCTTGTGTGTCAGTTTTATACCGTAGACAAAATTTACGCAACGGGAATCAACGAAATAAACGAATATTATTTCCGCATGAATCGGCTTGTGCCGCAAAAGGTTGAAAAGGTGAGCGACTTTGCCGCCGTCACAGCCGAGCCGATACTGAAAACCCTGTGCTTTATCGGGTCCGAAATGCGCGGGCAGATGCTCGAATCGTTCGGTAAAATAAACGGCATAAAGGTTTTTGCGTCGCACCCCATGCTTATAGAGGGGGTTTCGGTAAATGCGGGTAAGGGTAAAGGGCTTGAATTGCTGTGTGAAAATCTGCATATCGGAATAAGCGAAAGCGTTGCGATAGGCGACGAGCTTAACGACGTTGAAATGATTTCGGCGGCGGGACTCGGAATAGCAATGGGTAATGCTGTGTCGGAGGCTAAGCGTGCGGCGGGATACGTAACCGACGATTGCGACTGCGACGGCGTTGCAAAGGCTCTCGAAAAAATAATTTGCGGCGTACTGTGAAGAAAAATTGCGTTTAATTATAATTAAAGGTGCAATAAAACGCCGCATAAAAGTTGCGAATAAAAACAATATTGGCGTTTTTGCATTAAAAGAAGATAAAAGAGAGGAATATAAAAATGGCTAAAATCACCAAAATGACGAAGATTTCGCACCGCGAGGTGGAAGAAACCGAATTCGATATGAACATAGACGAATTTTGTCGCGAACTTGCGTTGGAAGTTCTGCACAAAGGGGACAAAAATTCAATTCACTTTTCGACTTTCAACATAAATCGCCCGGGATTGCAGCTTGCCGATTATTACGAGCATTTCGGATACGAGCGCGTACAGATATTCGGCGAGCAGGAAATGGCGTATCTTAAAAGTATGGACGATTTCTCGCGCATGAGAACGTGCGATCGACTGTTTTCTTACGACATACCGTGCGTGATAATAAGTTCGGCATTGGAACCGTGCCGCGAAATTATCGACTGCGCGAAAAAGTATAACCGCGTTGTTTTAAGAAGCAATCAGCGCACCACTATGCTTGTGAACGAGCTTAGCATTCTGCTTAACCGTATGCTTGCGCCCACCGAAACCATACACGGCGTGCTTATGGATTTATACGGCGTGGGCGTTTTGATAATAGGAAAGTCGAGCATAGGCAAGAGCGAAACCGCACTCGAACTTATTCAGCGCGGACACCGTTTCGTTGCCGACGACGCCGTATGCATTAAGCGCATAAACGATAAGCTTGTGGGCGTAGCGCCCGGAGTGATTCGGTATTTTATGGAGCTCAGGGGCATAGGAATTATAGACGTTCGGCAGATGTACGGCGCGGGCGCGGTGCGGCTGAGTAAAGCCATAGACCTTGTTATTAAGCTCGAAACGTGGGACGAAGAAAAAGAGTACAATCGTTTGGGCGACAAAAAGGAAAAATACAATATTCTCGAAGTAGAGCTTCCGATGCACACCGTGCCCGTAAAGCCGGGGCGTAATCTTGCTATTATATTAGAGGCGGCGGCAAGAAATTACCGACTCAAAAGCATGGGATTCGATACTTTGGCGGAGCTTAACAGCCGCATGAAAAATCACAACAACGACGAAGACATAGATTTGTTTTTGGAATTATAATATAAGTTTGGGCATGTTGACACAAAATTGCGGTTAACTTTGTTTATATTTAGCGTATATCAAGGTTGACTTAAAAGTACAAAAATGTTACAATATTACTGTGCGTCGGTGTAATTTAAGGTCGCGGGCTCGGTTGTTGCTTACGGCAGGAGTTATTTGCACTACAACTCAGACAGGAGAGCTATATGGAGGAGAACAAGAGAAACGAGCAGAGCAAGCGCGACGACGTTGCTCGACTTGCCGGTGTATCGGGAGCTACCGTTTCATACGTATTTTCCCGAAAAAGATACGTTTCACCCGACCTTGTGAAAAAAGTGATGGCGGCGGCGGAAACGCTTAACTATCATCCCGATTTGGTTGCGGCGGCAATGCGCCGAAAGAGTACCGACACAATAGCCGTGCTTACCGACGATATAGCAAATCCGCTTCAAATCGAAGTTATACGAGCGATTCAGGAGGCCGCTATGAACGGCGGCTACTTTACGCACATATGCGGCGGCGTAAAGCATCTCGATACATACGTAGACGATTTTATAAGCCGCAAAGTAGACGGAGTGTTTCTGTCGGTTGACCCGACTATTGTAAATAACGTGAGCATAGAAAAACTGCTCGACAGGGAAATCAGCGTAATAATAACGTCGTTGCGCGGTTTTTCCGACCCGAGAGTTTGCGGTTTGGAGCTCGATTTCGGTGCGGGCGTAAAACTTCTTATCGACCACCTGAGCGAACTCGGGCATACGGATATTGCGTTTTTAAGTTGTTTCGACGACGCATACGAGTATGACAAACGACTCAAATCGTTCCGCACCAATATGAAAGAAGTTTTCGGGCAGGATAATCCTATTGTTATAATGAGCGGCAAACCTTACGAAAGCACAATCGACCGCGGTTACGAGTTGGCTGTTAAACTGCTTGAAAGCGGTAAGAAATTCACGGCGGTTATGTGTACCAACGATATGATGGCTCTCGGCGCAATGCGTGCGTTTCAGGAACGAGGTATAAAAATACCGCATGACGTTTCGGTTACGGGCATGGACGATATTATGTTTGCTCGCTCGGCTTATCCCGCGCTTACAACCATAAGTCACCGTTCGGTCGAATACGGACACAGAATTTTCGGGATTTTGAAACAGAACATAGACAATAAAAGCGTGGTTTCGCGTGAACGCATAATACCGCAGATAGTAATACGCGAATCCACGGCGGCGGTTAAAAATGCTTGACAAACCGCTTGTGCGAATAGTAAAATTTAATTTTGGGTACACGTGTACCGAATTTGCAAGGAGAAGCTTTTTAAAGTGATTGACAATCGCATAAGGGAAGATATTTTCCCCGTAAAAATTATCGATTATAAAGGCAATATAGACGGTATAGAAAAATTCACGACGCCTGTCGATTTGCAGATAGGAACGAGCGAGGCGAGCCTTATTCACATAACGGGCAAGGCTTATGTTGTGCTCGATTTCGGCATGGAATACAACGCAAGCGTGCGTATTCTTACGCATACGTCTGCGGGCGGGGCGACAAAAGTCCGCATTCGTTGCGGCGAGTCCGTTTCGGAATGCTGTGCCGAGCGCGGCGTTAAGTTTGCCGACAATCATCACACCGCACGCGATTCCGAGTTCGAACTTGTCGACTATTCGGACATGAGCTTTTTCGAAACGGGATTCAGATTCGTGCGTCTTGATTTTCCCGAGAATACCGATACTCACATAAAAACGGTTACGGCGGTTTACGTACATCGCGATTTGACGTACAAGGGCGGGTTTACGTGTAACGACAATCGCGTAAACGAAATCTTCGACATAGCCGCTCGTACTCTTACTCTTAACATGCAACGCTATATTTGGGACGGCATAAAGCGCGACCGCCTTGTTTGGGTGGGCGATATGCACCCCGAAACAATGGGTATAATAAGTCTGTTCGGCGAGGACAACTCGGTAATAGAATCGCTTGAATACGCTCGTGCGCACACGCCGTTGCCCGAATGGATAAATTCCATAACCGCATATTCCATGTGGTGGGTTGTGGTGTTGGCGGACTATTACCGTCAGAACGGCGACACCGAGTATATTCTCGGCCAACGCGCGTATATAGACGGCGTTGTACGTCAGATTGAAACGCTTATATGCGACAACGGCGCAATTACCACCGAGGGCGCGCTGTTCGATTGGCCGAGTCATGAGAAGCCCGACGAGGTTATAGGGCTTACCGCTCTTGCGTACCTTGCCGCATCGCGCGCAAAGGAACTTTTTAAAGTGCTCAGCCTCGATATTACGGTATGCGACCGCATGCTCGAAAAGCTGTCGGCGTTTAACGAGAAGTCGGCGGAGTGCAAGCAGTGCGAGGCAATGAAGGTTTACGCCGGCATGATAGAACCCGAAAGCGCGGTTGCTTTTTTAACCGAGGGTAACGCCAAAGGTTTGAGCACGTTTATGAGCTATTATATTCTCGACTCGATTGCCGCCGCGGGCAAACCGGAAACGGCGCTCGCCATAATGAAAGAGTATTACGGCGCAATGCTCGATAAAGGCGCAACAACCTTTTGGGAAGATTTCGACGTGGATTGGGTAGAAGGTACTTCTCGCATAGACGAACCCGTTAAAAAGGGTGAAAAGGATATTCACGGCGATTTCGGCAAATATTGCTACACGGGATTCCGCCATTCGCTGTGCCACGGTTGGTCTTGCGGACCCGTTGCGTTCCTTATCAAAACCCTCGGCGGCATAGAACCGGTATCGGCGGGTTGCAAATCGGTTGAAGTAAACCCCGTATCTGCGGGACTGACAAGCTATTCGATTAAATATCCCACGCCTTACGGAACAATAGATATAGAACTTAAAAGCGGCGTATACACCGTGACTTATCCCAAAAAGATTAAGCTTGTATTGCCCGTCGGCAGAACGGATATAAAGCTTAAAAAGAAAAAATAGTTTTCGGTTACGTATAAAATTCGACAAAAGAAAAACGCTTAATGATTTTAAGCGTTTTTTTTGTGCCGTATGCGTAAGCTCGCTTACGCATCGATTTCGAAGTGATTGTTGGAGCTTTGCGTGGGCGGCATTCTGTCACCTTTTTTTACGTGTACCGTGCCTACTAAGCGTCCGTTAGACGAAATTACGCTGTACGCGCCCGTTTTCGGAGCGATTTCGCCGGAAGACAATTTAATCATGTACGTTTCACCTCCTTACGTGAGTAGTATTAGGCGCAATCGCGCAAAAAATTCATTGTTTTAATATTGCGCGCATGTTGACAGAATTTTTATGTTAGCGCACTAACAAAATAATATCTTTTGCTTGACAGTATAATAGAGCAATGATATAATGTTAGCACACTAACAAAATCGCGGCTGAAAGGTTGCGATAAATTGAGGAGATAGGACTTTTGGAAGGCAAAAATACGCTTTTAAACGAGTTGCGACTTTTGAATATTTCGCTTCAACGAGTTATGCGTTCGGTTTGCGGATTCGAAGAACACAAACTGCCAGCGGTATCGTCGATGATAGTACACTATATTTTCCGAAAAGGCGGAAGCGTAGGACAGAAAGAAGTGGAAAACGAGTTCGATTTAAGACGGAGTACGGCAAGTCAGCAACTTAACAAGTTGGAGCGTAGCGGATATATAACGCGCGAAGTATCTCAAACCGACGGACGCAGTAAGCGGATATTCTTATCCGAAAAAGCGGTGCGCGAGCAAAGCGAAATCAAGCATAAATTCGACGAAATCGAGAATTATTTGCAATCTGCGCTTTTGCCCGACGAGCGGGAAAAGTTCTTTGTTCTGTGCGGAAAAATCCGCAGTTTATGCGAAACCCCCAATAATGCTCGGGGGGGGGTATAAGATTTAAACTTATGCCTGCATATTATAATCATTACGTATATAATTTTTCATAAGGAGATAGATTGTAAGGAATGTTAAAACTGTTCAGGTATCTATCAAAACGCGATTGGGTGTTTATGACAATAAGTCTTGCGCTTATCGTGTTGCAGGTATGGTTGGAACTCACCATGCCCGACTATACCGCCGAAATATCGCGGTTGGTAGTGTCGGACGAAATTTCCATGACGTCCATACTTAAAAACGGCGGACTTATGCTTGCCTGTGCGGCAGGCAGTTTGGGAAGCGCTATACTCGTCGGCTATTTTGCCTCGGTTATAAGCGCGTCGTTTGCCAAAAATCTGCGCAAGGCGGTTTTCGATAAGGTAGAAAGTTTTTCCATGACGGAAATTAACCGCTTTTCTACGGCAAGCCTCATAACTCGCTCGACTAACGATATTACTCAGGTTCAGATGCTTTTGGTTTTGGGATTGCAGATTATAATAAAAGCGCCCATAATGGCGGTTTGGGCAATAGTGAAAATTCTCGGCAAAAGTTGGGAGTGGTCGGTTGTAGTTGCGTCCGCAGTGGGTATATTGCTTGTCATGATACTCGTGGTAGTGCTGTTCGCCGTGCCGAGATTTCGCCGTATTCAGAAGCTCACCGATAACTTAAACAGCGTAACGCGCGAGAATCTTACCGGCGTTCGCGTTGTTCGCGCATACAATGCCGAAAGCTATCAGGAATCCAAATTCGAAAAAGCGAATGCCGAGCTTACAAACAATCACTTGTTTGCGGGGCGCGTAATGGCTATCATGACGCCCGTTATGAACATAATTATGAGCGGCATGAGTCTTGCGATATATTGGGTGGGCGCGTATCTTATTAACGGTACGGCACCCGACGCAATGCAAGGCTTTGTTCCCATGCGCACTCTTTTATACGGCGATATGACTTCTTTTATGGCATACGGTATTCAGGTAGTTATGGCGTTTATGATGCTTATAATCATATTCATTATAATGCCGCGTGCGCTTGTTTCGGCTAAGCGTATCAACGAGGTTCTACACGTTAAACCGTCGATAACCGACCCCGAGCACCCCGCCGAAATCAACGACGTTAAGGGTGAAGTGGAGTTTAAAAACGTAAGCTTTAAGTATCCCGATGCCGAGGAGTACGTTATAGAGAACATATCGTTTAAAGCGAACAAGGGCGACACTGTTGCGTTTATAGGTTCTACCGGCAGCGGCAAGAGTACGCTCATAAATCTCGTGCCACGTTTTTACGACGTAACCGAGGGCGAAGTGCTTGTAGACGGTATCAACGTAAAAGACTATAAGCTTGAAGATTTGCACCGTAAGATTGGCTACGTTCCTCAGCGCGGCGTGCTGTTTTCGGGTTCGGTGGATTCGAACGTGAACTACGGCTACGACGCGGAAACGCGCACCCAAGACGACGTTAAGCGCGCGGTAGCCATTGCGCAAGGCTCGGACTTTGTGGAAAAAATGGAAGGCAAGTATAACGCCGCGATTGCTCAGGGCGGCACCAACGTGTCGGGCGGACAAAAGCAACGCCTTTGCATAGCGCGCGCGGTAGTTCGCAATCCCGAAATATTTATTTTCGACGACAGCTTTTCCGCACTCGACTATAAAACCGACCGTGTGTTGCGTTCGACTCTCAATAAGGAAACGGGCGACAGCACCCGCCTTATAGTCGCTCAGCGCATAGGTACGATTCTCGATGCCGACAAAATACTCGTGCTCGACGAAGGTAAAGTTGTGGGGCAAGGCACTCACAGCGAGCTTATGGAATCTTGCGAGGTTTACCGTCAGATAGCTTACTCGCAGTTGAATAAGGAGGAGTTGTAATATGCCGGGACCCATGAGAGGCGGCAACGCACCCGTACAAAAAGCAAAAAACGTGCGCGGCTCGCTGTTAAAATTACTAAAATTCTGCAAACGCTATTTACCTGCGATTATTGTTGCGCTTGTAATAGCGGTAATATCGGCGGTATTCTCTACCATAGGGCCCAAATACGTGGGCGAAATGGGCGACTTGATAGGCGCGGCTGTGCCTAAGCTCAATGAAACGGCAGGCTGGAATATTCCCGCGGCTATGGATTATTCGCGTATACTCGAAATTGCATTTTTCCTTGTTACGATTTATTCGATAGGCGCGGTATTTTCTTACGTTCAGGGATTTATAATGGCTACCGTTACTCAGAAAGTAACAAAGTCGTTAAGAAAAAACATATCGCATAAAATCAACAAACTTCCGCTCAGATACTTCGATAACACCACGTTCGGCGACGTGTTAAGCCGCGTTACGAACGACGTAGACACAATAGGCATGTCGCTCAACCAAAGCGTTATTCCGCTTGTAACGAATGTTGCTATGCTTGTGGGCGTGCTTATTATGATGTTCTCCATAAATTGGATTATGGCGTTTACCGCGATAGCCGCGTCGCTTATAGGCTTTGTTTTCATGATAATTATCATGAAAAAGTCGCAAAAACACTTCTTTGCTCAGCAGGTTAATCTCGGTGAAGCAAACGGTCACGTAGAAGAAATTTATGCGGGACACAATGTAGTTAAAGTTTTGGGCGGCGGCAAGCAGGCAAAAGAAACCTTTAATGCAATAAACGGCAAGCTTTATTCAAGTTCTTGGAAGTCGCAGTTTTTGTCGGGGCTCATGCAACCCATAATGATTTTCGTGGGCAACCTCGGCTTTGTAGCCGTATGCGTTGTGGGCGGTTTGCTTGCAATCGAAAAAGGTCCCGGATTTATCGGCACTATAATTTCGTTTATGATTTACGTGCGACTGTTTACAAATCCTCTCTCTCAGATAGCGCAGGCAATGAACAGCATGCAGTCGGCGGCGGCGGCAAGCGAACGCGTATTCGAATTTCTCGATGAAGAAGAACTCACCCCCGATAATCCCAAAGCGAATTTAACCACGGTGCGCGGCGAAGTGGAATTTAAAAACGTGCACTTCGGATACAATCCCGATAAGACTATTATAAACGACTTTTCGGCTCACGTATATCCGGGACAGAAGGTGGCAATAGTGGGTCCTACCGGCGCAGGCAAGACCACAATGGTAAATCTTCTTATGCGTTTTTACGAAATAAATTCGGGTAGCATAACAATCGACGGAATAGATGTTAAAGATTTGTCGCGCGAGAATATCCACGAGCTGTTCGGTATGGTTTTGCAAGATACGTGGCTGTTCGAGGGGACGGTGCGCGAGAATATCGTGTACAGCAAAACCGAAGCGTCGGACGAGAAAATCACAACTGCGGCAAAGGCGGCGGGACTCGACCACTTTATTCGAACTCTGCCGCACGGCTACGACACCGTGCTTGACGACAAAACAAGCATTTCGGCGGGGCAGAAACAGCTTATAACAATCGCCCGCGCCATGGTAGAGGACGCGCCCATGCTCATACTCGACGAGGCAACTTCGTCGGTAGACACCCGCACCGAGGTGCTTATTCAAGAAGCAATGGACTCTCTTACAAAGGGACGCACGAGTTTTGTTATTGCGCACAGGCTTTCAACCATTAAAAACGCCGACCTGATTTTGGTAATGAAAGACGGCGATGTAATAGAGAGCGGAAATCACAACGAGCTTATCGAAAAGGGCGGATTCTATGCCGACTTGTACAACAGTCAGTTCGCAACCGAGTAAAATGTTTTAATCCGTTTCTATTCGGAACAAAAGGGAAGTGCGCCCGTTACGGGCATGCTTCTCTTTTTTCTTTTTTATCGGCAGTTTAATATTTACCTTAAACGCTTGCCAAAAAAAAATTAGTGTGGTAAAATATAACAGCTGTGGAGAGGTATCGAAGTGGTCATAACGGCCCTGACTCGAAATCAGGTAGCCCGCAAGGGCTCGTGGGTTCGAATCCCACCCTCTCTGCCACACACAAAAAGCACTGCTTTAATGCGTGGTGCTTTTGCGGGGATATAGCACAGTTGGTAGCGCGATACGTTCGCAACGTATAGGTCAGGGGTTCGAATCCCCTTATCTCCACCAGTCAAAACCTAAAACGAACTCCTTTTGTCGGAATTTGTTTTAGGTTTTT